>SHZU01000013.1 GCA_009692115.1 Gemmatimonadota bacterium
GGGAAACGGGTGGGGTCGCATCGGTACCAGGCCTGACGAGGCCAGAGCGGTGGTTTCAGACCGCCCGGTACGGCGTGAGTCTCGGCTTGCAACGATTTGGCGGCTTCCATCGTCGAATACTAATCATGGCGACCCCGCCGCTCCGCCGATCCTACCCCCCCCAAAACCACCCACCCACCCCCCGTCACCCAACCGTTGCACTCCAAGCCCCCCGCCACACCCAACTCGCTTGCTGACACCGCCTTCTAGACGTAGACTCATCCCTAATCCCACCCTCGGCACCAACCTCTCGGGGAGCAGCCATGAAGCATTCCATTACCCTCAAGGTCAACGGGACCGCCCACGCCGTCGACGTGGAACCCCGCGCCCTCCTGGTCCACGTCCTCCGCGATACCCTGAACCTGACCGGCACCCACGTCGGCTGCGACACCAGCCAATGCGGCGCCTGCACCGTCCACCTGAACGGCCGCGCCGCCAAGAGCTGTACCGTCCTGGCCGTCCAAGCCGACGGCGCCGAGATCACCACCATCGAGGGCATGAGCACCGCCGCCGGCCTCCACAAGCTCCAGGCCGCCTTCTGGGAAAAACACGGGCTCCAGTGCGGGTTCTGCACCCCCGGCATGATCATGACGGCCGCCGACCTCCTGGCGTCTAACCCGTCCCCCACCGAAGCCGAGATCCGCCACGCCCTCGAGGGCAACTACTGCCGCTGTACCGGCTACCAGAACATCGTCGAGGCGGTGAAAACCGCCGCGGCGAGCTGAGGGGGCATCCTTATATGGCTACGCTATTCGGTTCCGGCATCAAACGGCGCGAAGACCCCCGGTTCCTCGCCGGCACCGGCCTCTTCACCGACGACGTCAAACTCCCCGACCTGGCCTACGCGGCCGTGGTCCGAAGCCCCTACGCCCACGCCAAGATCACCCGGATCGACGTCGACGCCGCCCGGAAAGCGCCCGGCGTCATTGCCGTCATCACCGGCAAAGACCTCGTCGGCAAGGTCGGGACGGTGCCCTGCGCCTTCAACGTCCCCGGCTGCGGGCTGATCACCCCGCCCCACCACATGCTGGCCGTCGACAAGGTCCGCTACGTCGGCGACGGGGTGGCCCTGATCGTGGCCGAGTCGCGCGCGGCGGCCCGGGACGCGGTGGACTTGGTCGACGTGGACTACGAACCGCTCGGCGCCACCGTCGACCCCGAGAAGGCCACCCAGCCCGGAGCGCCGCAGCTCCACGCCGAGGTGCCGAACAACGTCGCGTTGACGTGGGTGGTGGCGGGCGGCGACGCCGAGGCGGCGTTTGCGAGTGCCCCGGTCAAGGTCAAGCTCCGGATCGTCCAGCAGCGGTTGCTGCCGACCGCCATGGAGCCCCGCGCCGCGGTGGCCACCTTCAACAAGGCCATGGGCCAGCTGACCCTCTGGACCACCAGCCAAAACCCCCACATCCACCGGTTCCTCTGCTCCCTGATGCTCGGCCTGCCCGAGCACAAGGTCCGGGTCGTTTCGCCCGACGTCGGCGGCGGGTTCGGCAGCAAGCTCGCGGTCTACGCCGATGAGGCCCTGGTGAGCTACGCGGCCATGACGCTCGGCCGCTCGGTCAAATGGACCGAAGACCGGTCCGAGAACTACACGGTGACGACCCACGGCCGCGATCACATCGAGTACGTCGAGATGTGCGGCACCAAAGACGGCACCATCACCGGGATCCGCACCAAGGTCTACGCCGGGCTCGGCGCCTACGCCTCGACCGCGGCGCCGGGCGTGCCCACGATCCTTCACGGGCTGATGTACTCGGGCGCCTACATGATCCCGAACATCCACGGCACCATCGTCGGCGTCTACACCTCAACCACCCCGGTCGACGCCTACCGCGGCGCCGGCCGCCCGGAAGCCACCTTCCTGATCGAACGGCTGGTCGACACCTATGCCCGGCAGTTGGGAATGGACCCGGTCGAGGTCCGCCGGAAGAACCTGATCCCGAAGGAGAAGATGCCGTACACGGTGGCCACCGGGATCACCTACGACTCCGGCGACTACCACACCGCCATGGACAAGGCGTTAGGCATCATCGACTACCAGGGCTTCCGGGCCGAGCAGGCCAAGGCCCGGAAGGCCGGCAAGTACTTAGGGATCGGCGTCTCCACCTACACCGAAATCTGCGGGTTGGGACCGAGCCAGGTGGCCGGCCAGATCGGCTTCGGCGGCGGGCTCTACGAGTCGGCCATCGTCCGGGTCTACCCCACCGGCATGGTCCGCGCCTACATCGGCACCCGGCCCCACGGCCAGGGTGAAGAAACCACCTTTGCCCAGATCGTGGCCGACGAGTTCGGGGTCCCGGTGGAATCGGTGGAAATCGTGGCGGGTGACACCGACAATACCGCCCAAGGCTGGGGCACCTACGGCAGCCGGACCACGGCGGTCGGCGGCGCCGCCCTCAAGAACGCGGCCGTCAAGGTCAAGGAAAAGGCCAAGAAACTGGCCGCCCACCTGCTCGAGGCCAACGAGAACGACCTCGAGTGGAACGAGGGCAAGTTCCAGGTCAAAGGCTCGCCCACTCAGTCGAAATCGTTCGGCGAGTTGGCCCTGATGGCCAACGTTGCCTGGAACATGCCCGCGGGCATGGAGCCGGGCCTCGAAGCCAACGCGTTCTTCGACCCGACCAACTTCGTGTTCCCCTACGGGACCCATGTCTCCACCGTGGAAGTGGACATCGAGACCGGCGACACCAAGATCTTGCGGTACGTCTGCGTCGACGACTGCGGGCCCCACATCAACCCGATGATCGTCGAGGGCCAGGTCCACGGCGGGGTGATCCAGGGCGTCGGCGAGGCCATGCAAGAGATCGCGATCTACACCGATGACGGCCAACTCGCGACCGGCACCATGATGGACTACGCGGTGCCGAAAGCGAGCCAGATGCCCCGGATCGAGTCGCACTACACCTACACCCCGACGACGGTGAACCCGTTAGGCGTCAAGGGCATCGGCGAGGCCGGCACGATCGCCTCGGTGCCCTGTATCGTCAATGCGGTCATCGACGCCTTGAGCCCGCTCGGCATCAACCATATCGACAAACCGCTGACCCCGGCCCGCGTCTGGGCCGCAATTCAGCAGGCGAAGGGAGGGGCCCAATGATTCCGGTCGGATTCGAGTACGCCCGCGCCAAGACGGTGCGTGAGGCTTTGAACATGTTGGCCGCCGGTGAGGCCAAGTTGCTGGCCGGGGGACACAGCCTGCTGCCGTTGATGAAGTTCCGGTTGGCCCAGCCGGCCAAACTGGTCGACATCGGCGGGATCGACGAGTTGAAGGGCATCGACGTCAAGGGCAAAGGCCTTCGGATCGGCGCCGCCACCACCTATCGCGACATCCTCGACTCGGGCGCCGTGAAGGAACGGGCCCCGCTCTTGGCCGAGGCCACCGAGACGATCGGGGACACCCAGGTGCGGAACCGGGGCACGGTCGGGGGCGGGTTGGCCCACGCCGATCCGGCCAGCGACATGCCGGCCGTGATGATGGCCTTGGACGCCACGTTCAATCTCCGGTCCAAGGCCGGGAAGCGCTCGGTCCCGGCCCGGGAGTTCTTCCAGGGCGCCTTTGCCACCGCTTTGAAGGACGACGAGATCTTCTACGAGATCATCGTCCCCGCGGCTCCTAAGAAGTCCGGCTCGGCGTACGTGAGCTTCGAGCAGAAGGCCTCGGGCTACGCGATCGCGGCGGCCGCGGCGGTGGTGACCAAGAGCCGGAAGACCATCACCGGCGTCACCCTGGCCATCACCGGTGTCGGGGACAAAGCCTTCCTGGCTGATGCCTCGGCGGCGGTCGGCACCCATGGTGAGGACGGGGAACTCGAGGCGGCCTTGGCCGGGATCCTGAACGGGATTTCGGTCAATGCGGACATTCACGCCTCGGCGGAGTACCGGTCGCACTTGGCGCGGGTGGCGGCGAAGCGGGCCATCCAGGCGGCGTTAGGCCGGGCCGGCTGAACCATCGGACGAGCGTTTGATGGGTCGAACGGGGTCCTTGCGTTTGAAGGGCCCCGTTTCGCATTAATAGGGTTAGCACCTTCCGGCGCTGCGTCACCAGCTTGGGCGGATGACTTGCCGAGCCATCGCCGAGGAGGATAGCATATGGGCATGCCCGACGTGGTGCGACACTGGACCCGCGAACAGGTGCTGGCGCTTCCGGACGACGGGAAGCGCTACGAACTCGTCGACGGCGAACTGCTCGTGAGCCCGTCGCCCCGGCCGATCCATCAGCTCGCCCTGACGGCGCTCTTTCGCCGACTCGATCACTACGTCACCCGCCATCGGCTCGGCACGACGTTGTTCGCTCCAGCTGACCTCGACTTCGGCCGGGAGTACGTCGTCCAGCCGGACCTCTTTGTCGTCTCTGAGGTCGATACCCGCAAGCTACGCGACTGGCCCGACTGCGGAGTTCCATCCTTCATCGCGGAGATCCTGTCGCCCTCAACCGGCCGGGGCGACCGGAAGGTGAAGCGGCCGGCGTATCAGCGGGCGGGCGTGGGCGAGTACTGGATCGTCGATCCGGACTCGCGGACCGTCGAACGCTGGCAGCCGGCCGACGCCCGCCCGGAGATCTGCCTCGTCAGGGCGGCGTGGCAACCGACGCCGGACCTCGAGCCGTTCGAACTCGACCTGGGTGAATATTTCGCCGAGGTGTGGGGCGAGGGGCCGCAGGCCTGAGGGGAGTGACGCCTACTACAACCTCGCCGGCGCCTGACCGGGTAGCCGCCGAGATCTCGCACTGTCCCCCTGGCCCGTCCGCCGCGGACGCGGTAGGTTCGGAACCTCGAAGCTAGTCCCTTCGGCGCGTTTGACGATCCTGCCACCAGAGGCACCATGCATCATCCCCTGCGAATCGTCCGTTGCTTCGCCGTCGTCGCCGGCTCGACGATGGCTCTCGTTTCGGCACCCCTCACCGGTGGCCCCTTGGCCGGCCGGCCGCTCGCCGCGCAGGCGCCGGCGGCCTCATCGGGCGTCGCTGCCGACCCCGACGTTCTGGGGGCCGAGCGGCTGTTTTCGGCGTGGTTGGAAGGGCAGATCGCCTATCGGGGATTGCCGGGGATCGCCGTCGGCGTGGTGAGCGATCAACAGCTCGTTTGGTCGAAGGGGTTCGGCCTCGCCGACCTGACGGCGAGGCGGCCGATGTCGCCGAGCACGCTCTTCCGGATGGCGTCGCACAGCAAGCTGTTCACGGCGACGGCGATCATGCAGCTCCGCGAGCAAGGGAAGCTCCGCCTCGACGAACCGGTCGCGAAGTACCTCCCGTGGTTCACCCTCCGGCCGGCGGGCAGCGACGACGGCGAGGTCACGATCGAGGAGCTGCTCACCCACGCCTCCGGGCTCCCCCGGGAAGCGGGGGATCACTGGTCGTCGAACCAGTTCCCCACCGGCGAGGAGATCAAGCGGCTGATGGCCGACCGGCAGGCCGCCCTGCCGCCGGCGACCCGTTGGAAGTACTCGAACCTGGCCTATACGATCGCCGGGATGGTGGTCGAGGCGGTGAGCGGCGAGCGGTGGAGCGACTACGTGCAACGCCACATCTTCGACCCGTTAGGCATGGCGGGGTCGAGCGTGGACCAGAACGTCCCCGGGCTGACGGTCGGCTACGGGCGCCGGATGCCCGACGGGACGCGGGCGGTCATTCCGTTCATCGATGCCCGCGGCATGGCCGCGGCGACCGGAGTCTCCTCGAACGTGGACGACATGGCAAAGTTCGTCTCGGCGCAGTTCCGCGCCGGCAAGACGGGAGGATCGCAGATCCTCAGCACCGCGTCGCTCCGGCTGATGCACCGGGTCCGCTCGGTCGAGGAGGACTGGACCTACGGAACGGGAGTCGGCTTCTGGATCAGCCGGATCAAGGACCGCACCTACGTCGGACACGGCGGCGGCTACCTCGGCAACACGACCCAAACCCTGATCCAGCTCGACGACAGGGTCGGGGTCATCGTCCTGACGAACACCAACGATTCGGATCCCAGCGCGATCGCCCGGCAGTTGATGGCCACGGTGGGAGCCGCGGTGGCGAAGGCGGCGGCCCCGAAGCCGGTGGTGGTGGCGTGGGACCCGGCGTGGACGCGATTTGCCGGGCTCTATCGCGGCGCCTGGGGCGACCAGCAGGTGGTCGTCACCAAGGAGAAGCTCGTGCTCATCGACCCGACCGAACCTAACGTCGACGACCAAGGCACACTCGAGCCGCTCGGCGGCGGGCGGTTCCGTTACCTGGCGAAGTCGGGCGGCGGAGAGGTGGGAGAGGTGGTGCGGTTTGCCGAGGAGAACGGGAAGGTGACGCGGCTGATCGTGGGGGACGGCTACTACGCGCGCGTCGAACCGCCGGCAAACTGAATCGCGCCGGCGTCCCGGGCCCCCGCAGGTAGACGACCACGAGTCGCACTTGGCGCGAGTGGCGGCCAAGCGAGCCATTCAGACCGCGTTGGGGGGTGCCCTCCTTCATCGCGGAGATCCTGTCGCCCTCCACGGGTCGGGGCGACAGGAAAGTGAAGCGGCCGGCGTACCAGCGGGCGGGCGTGGGCGAGTACTGGATCGTCGAACGCTGGCAGCCCGCCGACGCCCGCCCGGAGATCTGTCTCGTTCGAGCGGTGTGGCAGCCGAGGCCGGACCTCGAGCCGTTCGAACTCGACCTGGCTGAATACTTCGCCGAGATCTGGGGCGACGGGCCTAACTAGCGGGTCTTGAGCCCAAGGGCTTCCACCACCAATCGCGCCAGTTCCGCCCGCATCCGCGACCGCACCCCCGCCATCGCCGGGTCCGCCGCCACGTTCCGGCGCTCGAGCGAATCGCGCTTCAGGCCGTACAACTCATCCTGCTCCGGAAACTTGATCCAGTGGACGTATTTGTACCGGGCGGTCCGGACCGCCCGGTAGCCCAAGTCGAGGAGGTGCGGAAACGGCTGCTCGTTGGTGTAGAACTCGACCAGCACCGACTGCCGCCAGCTTCGGCCCGCCGGTGAAAGTCCGGTTCCCGTAGCCGGGGGCTACCGGAGATCGAGCGGGGCGGGCACCTTAGCGAATGGACCCGCTCCGCCAGCCGGCTAGATGGCCGGCCAGCACCGCCACCACAACGAGCGCCGTGACCACCGGACGGCGCCCCAACCACTGCCGGTTGACCGCCCAGAACGCCGTCAGCCACACCGCCACCGGCACCACTACGCCGAACCCGATCGCGACCTTCTGGGGTCCCCCGAGGTCGCGTTGAATCGCGGCGGCAATCCACTCGAATACCCGATAGGCCGCCACCCCGAGCGCGAGATGCAGGGCCAGCACCATCATCACCTGGGCCCGCCGCCCAACGCCGATCGCCAGCGCCACCGCCACGGCCAGCCACCGCATCGGCATCAGGATGATGATCGCACCGAAGCCGGCCATCCCGCTCTTGTCGCCATGGAGTGGGTAACTGCCGAGTTCACCCCACGCCACGGCCAGTTGGGCGCCGAGGAAGGCGGCAACCAGGAGCAGCAGATTGGCGACGAAGGTCATAGGGCAAAATACCGCCTCCTTGTCGACTGCGCGCCCGAGCCCGATAATTCAGGATGCCGGAATTCGTAAGGAAACACCCAGCGCTGTCGTTGTTCCTCGTGGCCGTGGCGTTCGGGCCGGCCCTGGTAGCCCCCGTGCTGGCCGGCTGGCTGTCACCCAAGTTCCTCCAGCTCGGCGCCCTGATCGCAACCCTGATCATCGGCGGGTTCCACGCCCTCTGGCACATCCCGCTCTTCCTGGTCAAAGGTGAGGCCTACAACACTCTGGCCGAGCAGATCGGCTTCCTGCCCGCGTTCCTGGGTTACGCCGGCTTGGTCGTGGCGCTGTCGTTCCAACTGACCTGGATCTTCACCAATACCGGCGGCAGCGTGCTGCTGGCCGCGGTGTACCACGGAGCCGGGAATGCCTGGGCCGGCTACCTCGCCATCGACCGGGGCGGATTGGCCGGCCCGGTCGCGCTCGTGGCGACCCATCTCGTGCTCTCCTTGCTCCTGGTGGTGTTCTTCGGGCCCCGAACGTTGTCGCGGGCCGAGTCATGACGGTTCACGCGATCGTCCTGGCCGCCGGCGCCGGCACCCGGTTCGGCGGCGACACGCCGAAGCTCTTAGCTCCCTGGAACGGGCGGCCGCTGATCGCATCGGTGCTCGCCACCTTGGTGTCGGCCCAAGCCGAAGGGTTGGTCTCGGAGGTGTTCGTGGTGTATCCGCCCGAGCATCCGGCCATCGGAACCCTGGCCCACGAGGCCGGATTCGATGCCGTCCTGGTAACCCGGTCGCGGCCGGCCATTGCCGAAACCATCAAGGCCGGCATGGTCACCATGACCGCGATGCACGACCTCCGGAGCGTGACCGGCGTGCTGCTGGTGTTAGGCGATCAGCCGAAACTCTCGGTCGACGCAATCCGGGCGGTAATCGGCCGGGCCGGCGGGTCGCCGGCGGCGTTGGTCCGGCCCCGGTACGCCGAGGCGCCGGAGGAGCCGGGTCACCCGGTGTTGGTGGGGCGGGTCCATTTCGGCTTGCTCGAAGCCACCGAGGGCGACCACGGCCTCGACGCGGTCATCAAGCAGCAAGGCCGCGAGTGGCGGTATGTTGACCTGCCCGGGACCAATCCCGATGTCGACACCCCGAAGGATCTCGAGAAGCTGACATGAGAATGAGTTTTGGCGGCGCCCCCGAAATCCGGGCTAGCCGCGCCCAAGTCTGGAAGGCGTTGCTCGACCCGACCTTCGTCGCGGCCTCGGCGCCGGCCATCGAGAAGGTCGACACCATCGACCCGACCCATTTCACGGTAACCGCGGGGCTCGGGATCGGCTCGCTCAAGCTCAAGTTCAAGTTGACGGCCGAGTTGTTCGACATCGTCGAGGGGCAAACCGCCAAGATGCGAGTCCGCGGGAAGGCGCCCGGCTCGACCCTCGACGCCACGACCTCGTTCCACTTGGAAGACGCGCCCGGCGGGATCAAACTCAACTGGACCGCCGACAGCGAAGTGGGTGGCACCATCGCGAGCATCGGCGCCCGGCTTCTCGAAGGAACCTCCCGGCGGCTGGCCGAGGAGTTTTGGCGAGATTTCGCCGCTGCGGTATCCAAGGCCTCGGAGCCCCGATGACTGAATCCACTGAATGGTCCCGCCGGGAGTTCGTGGCCGCCGCGGCCGCCGCCGGCGCCTTGGCCTGCCGGCCCGCGACCCCGCCGCCGCCAATCGCCTCGGCCGAATTGCTCGAGTTGAGCGCGGTAGATGCGGTGGCCGGGATGACCAAGGGCGATTTCACGGCCGAGCGGTACGCCGGGGCGCTGCTGGAACGGTGCGAAGCGCGGAAACGACTCAACGCCTTCATCACCCTCGACCCCCCGCGGGTCCTGGCCGCCGCCCGCGACGCGGACGGTCGCCGCAAAGCCGGCGCCACACTTGGTGCGCTTCACGGGCTCCCGATCCCGATCAAAGACAGCATCAACACCAAGGACCTCCCGACCACCGCGGGCACGCCCGCCCTCCGTAACTTCCGGCCGAAGGCCGACGCGCCGGTGGTCGCGGCCCTCATCGGGGCCGGCGCCATCGTCCTCGGCAAGACCAACCTCCATGAGCTCTCGCTCGGTTGGACCAGCGCCAATCAAGCCTTCGGCCCGGTGGGCAACCCGTACGACCCGACCCGAATCCCGGGCGGCAGCAGCGGGGGCACGGCCGCGGCCGTGGCGTCGCGGATGGCGCCGTTAGGCGTCGCCGAGGACACCGAGGGGTCGATCCGGGTCCCGGCGGCACTCTGCGGAGTCGCCGGATTCCGGCCCACCACGGGCCGCTACTCGACCGCCGGCGCGGTGCCGATCACCCCGCTGTTCGACCAAGTGGGGCCTCATGCCAGGTCGGTGGCCGATCTGGCTCTGTTCGATGCCGTCGTCTCCGGCACCACCGGGCCGATCGAACCGGTGCCGCTGGCCGGCGTTAGGCTCGGTGTCTCCCGCCGGTACTACTTCGAAGGGCTCGACCCCGAGGTCGAACGGATCACCAATGAAGCCCTCAAACGGCTGACCGACGCCGGCGCCATCCTGGTCGAGGCCGAGGTGCCCGATCTGGCCCGGCTGATCGGCCTGACGACCTTTCAGATTCAAGTCCACGACCTGGTCCCGAGCCTGATCAAGTTTCTGGCGGACTACGACACCGGGGTCACCTTCGAGCAAGTCCGGGCCCAGGCAAGCCCCGACATCAAGCAGGCCTTCGATCTCTTTGCTCCCGGCGCGAAGGGCGCCGTCTCGAAATCGGCCTACCTCGCGGCCCGGGACGTCCACCTTCCCCGGCTCAAGGCCGTCTTTCAGGCGTACTTTGCGGCCAACGGCGTCGCGGCGCTGGTGTTCCCGGCCACCCGGATGCCGGCCGTGCCGATCGGGACCGACACGGTGGAACTCGGAGGGAAGACGATCCCGTTCGACACGGCGATCGCCCGAAACATTGCCCCCGGCAGTACCACTGGTCTTCCGGGTCTGGTACTCCCGGCCGGCCTCACCTCGGGCGGCCTGCCGGTGAGTTTGGAGTTTGACGGGCCGAGTGGGAGCGATCGGGGCCTGCTTGGGCTCGGACGATCGCTCGAACGGGCCCTCGGCAGCCTGCCCGCGCCCACCTGACGGTGATCGGTTAGATGGACGCCCGGCAGATCCGCGCCGAGATCCGCGCCGGCCGGATCACTGGTGTCACCAGCGGGCTGGCGCCCGGCTATGCCCAGGCCAATCTCGCGGTGCTCCCAGCCGGCTTGGCCGCCGATTTCCGGCGGTTCTGTGAATTGAATCCGAAGCCCTGCCCCCTGCTCGACGTCACCGAGCCCGGTGAGTTCGAACCGGCCCGGGTCGCGCCGGGCGCCGATCTCCGAACCGACCTGCCCCGGTACCGGGTCTATCGCGACGGGAACCTGGTGGCCGAGGTGACCGATGCCACCGAATGGTGGCGCGACGACTTGGTAGCCTTTCTGCTCGGCTGCTCCTTCACGTTCGAATCGGCGCTCGTCGCCGCCGGCGTTCCGGTGCGCCATCAAGCCCGGGGACGGAATGTCCCGATGTATCGGACCTCGATCGCCTGCCAACCGGCTGGACCATTCCGCGGTCCGATGGTGGTGTCGATGCGGCCGATCCCCGAGCACCTCGTGGATTTGGCGGTGACCACGAGCGGCCGGTTTCCCGACGCCCATGGCGAGCCGATCCATATCGGGAACCCGGGGGCCATTGGGATCACCGATCTCACCCGGCCCGACTGGGGCGATCCGCCTGAAGCCCTTCCCGGCGACGTCCCGGTGTTCTGGGCCTGCGGGGTCACGCCCCAGGCCGTCGCGTTGGCGTCGCGGCCGAGTTTCCTGATCACCCACGCGCCTGGTCACATGTTCCTGACCGATCTTATCTTCCCGCCATGACCAGCCCTTTCAGCACCGTTGCCGATCTCGAAACCGGATTTGCCGCCGAGGGATACCTGGCGGATGTCGACGTGGCCACGGCGTTGTTCCTGGCCCTGAAACTCGGCCGGCCATTGTTCCTGGAGGGCGAAGCGGGGGTCGGCAAGACCGAATTGGCCCGGACCCTGGCCACCGTCACCGGCGGCGAGTTGATCCGGCTCCAGTGCTACGAAGGCATCGACGCCGCCACCGCGCTCTACGAGTGGGATTACCCCCGCCAGATGCTCGAGATCCGCTTGCTCGAAGCCCGGGGCGAGGCCGGAAGCGCCCAGACCAAGAACATCTTCGGACCGGAGTTTCTGGTCCGCCGGCCGCTGCTCCGCGCCATCGAATCGGTGAGCGCGGCGCCGCCGGTGTTGCTGATCGACGAAATCGACCGGGCCGACGAGGAGTTCGAAGCCTTCCTGCTCGAACTGCTGGCCGATTTCGCGATCACCATCCCCGAACTCGGCACCATCAAGGCCAAGATCAAGCCCTACGTGATCTTGACCAGCAACCGGACCCGGGAAGTGCACGACGCCCTGAAACGGCGCTGCTTCTATCACTGGATCGACTATCCCTCCGCCACGCGGGAACTCGCGATCTTGAAGGCCCGGCTGCCCCAGCTGCCCGACCGGCTGGCCGCCGAGGTGGTGGCGTTCGTCCAGCGGCTCCGGACCTCCGACCTGTCGAAGCTTCCTGGAGTAGCCGAAACCATCGACTGGGCCGCCGCGCTCGATTCGTTAGGCGCCCGCCAGCTCGGCCCCGAGGATATCGACCGGAGTCTCGGCGTGTTGCTCAAGTATCAAGAAGACGTGTCCCGGATCCGGGGCGACGCGGCCCGGACTCTTTTGGCGGAGATCCAGGCGGGCCGGTGATCACGGCGAACTTGGTCACCTTCGGGCGACTGCTTCGCCGCGCGGGATTGTCCGTCACGCCAGACTCGACCCGGCTGTTCGGCCAAGCGATCGACACCGTGGGGTGGGACCGGAAAGCGGCGGTCCGCGCGGCGGGCCGGTCGATCTTCGTCCGCCGCCGGGAAGACCGGGAGCTCTACGACCAGGCGTTCGGCCTGTTCTGGCGCCGCTACGCCCCGTTAGGCGACGACGCCCCGGTGCTCCCCCGGATGAACCAGGACCCAGCCAAGGCTCCGACCTTTCCCGCCGCCGCCCCTCCAGCTGAACTCACCTTGGATGACGTCCCCGCGATCACCGAGCCGACGCTGGCCGGCCACGCCGAACGACTCAAGCACGCGGACTTCGCATCGCTCACGCCCGCCGAAGCCCGCGACGCCCTGGCCATGCTGGCGGCGCTCCGTCCCTCCTTGCCTCGGCGGCCGTCGCGGCGGTGGATCGGGTCGCGGCACCGGGGCCAGCGTCCCGCCCGGGCCCGGATGCTCCGGGCCGCCCTCCGGACCTTCGGCGAACCGATCCGGTGGGATTGGGTCCACCACCCCAAACGCCCCCGGCCGATCGTGGTGATTTGTGATATCAGCGGCTCGATGGAACGGTACAGCCGGCTGATGCTCCGGTTTGCCCACGCGATGAGTCAATCGGGCGCCCCGGTCGAAGTCTTCGTCTTCGGGACTCGGCTCACCCGGATCACCCGCGAACTCAGGGTCCGCGACCCCGACACGGCCCTGGCCCGGGTCGGCCTCACGGTCGTGGATTGGAACGGCGGGACCCGGATCGGCGAGAGCCTCCGGGAACTCAACCGCCGCTGGGTCCGGCGAACGATCCGGAGCGGATCGGTGGTGTTGCTGGTATCGGACGGCTGGGAACGCGGCGATGCCACCGTGCTCGGCGCCGAGATGGCCAAGCTCCGGCGGTCGTGCCACCGGCTCTATTGGCTCGATCCGTTAGCCAGCCAGACTGGGTTCAAACCGGAGGTCGAGGGGCTTCGGGTGGCGTTGCCGTTCGTGGATGGGCTGTTGCCCTGCGCGTCGGTTGCGTCGCTCGAGGATCTGGCCCGGCGGCTGGCGGTGGCAACGGCCCGAACCCGCTGAAAACCCCTGAAAATGGGTACAATCCTGCGAAATTTGGTCCTTCGGACGGGATTTCGACCGTTACCATAGGTGGCGACGATGGTCAGAAACCGAGTGACATATTTGACCATAGTCATTGACTATAGTACGTTTATTCATGACCAAGAAGCCGTCAGAGACCATGCCGATTTCCGAGTTCAAAGCCACCTGTCTCGCGGTTCTGGACCGGGTCCACCGGACCGGGACGCCGATCATCGTCACTCGCCGGGGCCAGCCGATCGCCGAGGTGGTTCCGCCGTCGATGGCCAGCACAGCCAATGGGTGGCTGGGAGCCATGCGGGGCTCCGCCGTCATTGTCGGTGATCTCGTCGCCCCCGCGGGCGCTCCTACCGACTGGGAGGTCTTGGGCTCGTGAAGCTGCTGCTCGACACCCACATCTGGCTCTGGGCCCTCCTGGAGCCGGAGCGGCTCACGCCCGCGGTTCGGACCGCGCTCGAGTCGGCTGACAATGAACTCTGGCTCTCACCGATCAGCGTCTGGGAGGCGTTGGTGCTGGCGGAACGGGGCCGGCTCGCGCCGAGCCTGCCGGCGGCGGAGTGGATCCAGCAAATGGTCCGGGCCATTCCGCGCCGGGAGGCTCCGCTCACCCACGACATTGCGGTGGCCAGCCGGCAGCTGACCCTGTCTCATCAGGACCCGGCCGATCGGTTCCTGGCCGCCACCGCCAAGGTCCTCGGCCTGACGCTGGTCACCTCCGACGATCGATTGCTCAAGTCGGAAGAATTCGCGGTTTTGGCCAACCGGTAGCCCGGCAAGATTTTTTTAACTTGTTGCGGTCTGGTTCCCACGGAATATTGGCGGCATCTCGTGACGCGGGAGCGCCCCCCATGGAATGGCTCGAACGAGGGTTTCGGATCGTGTTCGTGGTGCTGTTTGGCATCTTGTTGAGCGGCGTGTTCGCCATGCTGGCGCTCAAAACCGTGGTTCGACGGCGGCGCGACCACCACCGTCGAGGACGGTCATTGGTGGCCGGTCACGATGCCGGGATGCGCTCGATCGGGATCTCAGCCTGGGAGCCCTTGGTCTGGGTGGTCGACACGGGAGCCGGCGCGAGGGTCACGAGGGTCAGCCGGAGGCCGAGGGCACCGCCCGCATGGGGTTCGAGTCCGGTGTTGAGCGGCACGAGGTGGTCGGGACCATCGCCCGCGGCCGGGCCCACCCGGAGCATCAGCTCCGCGTTGCCCTGCCAGACACACGCCACATCGATCGGGCAGCGGGAATCGCCTTTGACCTCGGCACACCGGATCAGCGCGCCGCTCACGGTGCGGCTCTCACCCACTTTGAGCGTCAAGATTGCCGGGAGGGTGTTGATGACGGGGCTCGGTTCGGGCGGGGTAATCCCGCCGCAGGCGGCGAGTACCGCTCACCAACCAATGGTTTTGCCGGTCGACATGAATGGGACCTCGTTTCGTGGGGCAACAACTCACCACGGATACCCCCGGACCCCCGGTTCCGTCACCGGTCCGCCGGGGCGACAGCCACCCCGACTAGGATACTGGAATGCGAATCGCCTTTGGCCTTGGCCGGACTCGGCGTGCTCACGGTGCGTGACCGGATCTGGAATGAGGCCCGCGACAGTACCGGGACCCTGCTCAACAATTTCTCGGTCAACGGCACCTCGAGCGACGGGGCGCTCCAGGGCCATCTCGGGGCCGGGTTCTCGATCCAACCGGTGGACTCCCGGATCGGGCTTGGTCTCGAGGGCCGGGCCACCGCCCTGCTCCACAATTACTCGGGTGGGCCGCTGACGAGCGTGGCCCGGCGGCCTTCCTGACGTTGATGGCGGGATGCGGAAACAAGAACTATGTTCGGCCACCCCAATTCGAGACGACGCAATACCCAAGTACGTGATCGAGCGAGATATCCCCGGCGCCGGAGGCCTTTCAGCGGCCGACCTCCAAGCCATCAGCCAGAAGTCGTGCGGCGTCCTGGCCAACCTCGGCCCCCAGATCCAATGGGTCCAGAGTTATGTGACGGCGGACAAGGTCTACTGCGTCTACAACGCTCCGAACGAGGCCCTGGTCCGCGAGCACGCCGCCCAGGGTGGCTTCCCGGCCAACCGAGTGTCGAAGGTCACCACGATCATCGACCCGACCACCGCGGAGTAGCCTCGCTCACGATTTGGATCGACGCCGACGCGGCGCCTCGCGACGTGAAAGACTTGGTCTTTCGCGCCTCGAAGCGCCTCGGCCTGCCCGTGGTGCTGGTGGCCAACCAACGGCTCCAGACGCCGCCGGGCTATCCCCTGGTCACCACGGTCTGGGTCAACGGCGGGCCTGACGTCGCCGACCAGCACATCGTCGCCCACGTTGCCTTCGGTGATCTGGTCGTAACCCAGGACATTCCCCTCGCCGCGCTCCTGGTGCCGAAGGGCATTGCGGTCCTCGATCCCCGAGGCGAGGAGCATACCGAGGAAACGATCGGCGAACGGCTCTCGATCCGCGACTTCATGGAAGCCGTTCGGATGGGTGGCACCGAGACCGGCGGGCCCCCGCCCTACGATGCCCGAGCCAAGCAGGCGTTTGCCTCGGCCCTCGACCGGGTCCTCACCCGGTTGCTACGCATCACATAGCGGATACCCGGTCGAGCGCCGCTCAGCTGGAATGGGTTGCCATCGGTTGAGACTCGGCTTGCCGGACACCGATTCGAGCAGGCCCCGGAGGTAGCCGGTGGCGAAGACGTGCCCGAGAAAGCCGTAGCCATCGTTCGATCCGGGCTCGAGGGCGAGCCGTGGTACGTGATCGATCCGAATCGGACTGTCGCATCCGGTCCGCTCAAGGGCTTCGCACACCGGGATGAAATCCGTGGGGCCGTCGTCGGGAAACGTCTCGACGAAATCGGTCGGGGTTCCGGCTACGTCGCGGAAGTGGAGATGGTGGATCCGGCCCCCGGAACCGTTCCGTCATGGCCACGAGGTCGGCGCCCATCGCGTCGGCTAGTACCCTCGTAGTAGGCGAGGTGATCGACCCCGATCTACTTGATGACCTGCAACCGTTCGGGCGGGTAGGGGGCCACCGCCGCCATGGCGACTCGCATTCGAGAGAAGATATGGTCCCCCCCCCGATTCCGCGCGACCGGGCGGGCCGCCTGGACTTACGCCTGGCCCTGCGGACCACGTATCGTTGGCAGGTTCAACCGAAGTGGAGCGCGACGATGCGGGAACTACTGGAAGCCTATGAGCGGCTCCGGGCCGAAGGACTGGTCGGCCGGGCCGTGGTGACTCAGATCTGGGGATCGGCCCCGCGGCCCGAGGGCGCCGTGCTCCTCGCGAGCCCGACCGGCAAGATGGCCGGTTCCGTGTCGGGCGGGTGCGTCGAGAACGCGGTGGTCGAGGAGATCAGGGCGGCCATCGAACGCGGCACGCCCAAGGCGCTGGAGTACGGGGTGACGCACGAACGGGCCTGGGAATTCGGGCTCTCCTGCGGCGGCACCATCTCGCTGTTCGTCGAGCCGACGGTTCGGGCTGAAATCGTGGCGGCCGCCGGCCGGCGGGAGGGGAGCGTGGTCGCCACGGTCATCGGCGGGGCGGCCCCCCTCGGGGCCGCGCTCGTGTATCACGAATCGGGCGCTCGCGAGAACCTCCGGGTCCCGCCGGGCCTCGCCGAGACGATGGCCGCCGGCGCCGCCGATGCCATCACGCACTTGTCGAGCAAGTCGGAAACGATTCCGACCCCGAACGGCGAGGTTCGGGTCCTCTACGAGGTGTTTCCCCGGCGGCCCACGCTGTTGATCTTCGGGGGCGTGCATATCGCCACCGCGCTGGTCACGCTCGCCCGGCCGCTCGGGTTTCGAACCGTGGTGGCCGATGGCCGCGAAGCGTTTCTGACGCCGGAGCGGTTTCCCGACGCCGACGAGTTGATCGTCGGCTGGCCCGATGAGGTCTTTGCCAGAGTCGGGATCGACTCGGCCACCTGCATCTGCCTCCTGACCCATGACCCCAAGTTCGACGAACCGGCCATCGAGGTGGCGCTCAGGTCGCCGGCGGCGTATATCGGGGTGATCGGATCGCGGAAGACCCAGCAGATCCGGCGGGAACGACTCAAGGAAGCCGGTCATTCCGCCGAGCAGATCGCCCGATTGCATGGACCGATCGGGCTCGACTTGGGCGGGCGGGAGCCGAGCGAGATCGCGTTGGCGATCTTGGCGGAGATCACGGCCACCCGATATCAAGGCAAAATCACCAGGGGGACCAAATCATGACATCCCGATCCGTACTCAGCGCCCTGCTGTTCGCGGCCGCCGTCCCGGCCACCGGCCGCACCCAATCGGTGGCCAATCATCCGCGGGTCAAGGAAGCGACCGCGGTCCTCGAGAAGTGGATCGAGGCCACCCGAGCCTATACCCGGTACCCCGGCGTCTCGGCCGCGGTGGTGGTCGACCAAGAGGTGATCTGGCAGGGTGGGTTCGGCTACGCCGACATCACCAAGCGGACGCCCGCGACGGCGACGACGCTCTACAGCATCTGCTCGATTTCGAAGTTGTTCACCAGTGTCGCCCTGATGCAGCTCCGCGACCTGGGGAAGGTTCGGCTCGATGACCCGGTCGCCAAGCACTTGAGTTGGTTCACGATCAAGAATCCGCGGCCCGACCAGGAAGCCGTGACCGTGGAGGGCATCCTAACCCACGCGGCGGGACTCCCGCGCGAGGCGGCCTATCCGTATTGGAGCGCCCCGAGCTTCGAGTTCCCGACCCGCGAACAGATCATCAATGCGGTGTCGAGCCAGGAAATGCTCTACCGGCCCGAGACCTATTTCCAATACTCGAATCTCGGCCTCACGCTGGCCGGCGAAATAGTGGCGGTCGCCTCCGGCAAGTCCTACGGTGATCAAGTGCAAGCCAATGTGCTGAATCCTCTCGGGCTCAAGGACACCTATTGGGACATGCCGGCGCAGGAGCGGGGCAAACGGCTCGCCATGGGCTACAGCGGCTGGCCCCGGGAGGGCGCCCGCCGGGAAATTCCGTTCTTTCAGGCCCGGGGCATTGCCCCGGCGGCCGGATACGCGTCGACCGCGCTCGACCTCGCCAAGTTTGCGTCATGGCAGTTCCGGCTCCTGGCCAAGGGTGGCGCCGAGGTGCTGTCGGCCAACACCCTCCGCGAGATGCAGCGGGTCCATTTCATGGATCCGGCCTGGGAGACCACCTGGGGACTCGGGTTTGAGGTGTGGCGAAACGACGGCAGGACGTTCGTCGGCCACGGCGGGAGTTGCCCCGGCTACCGGACCCAGCTGACCATGCGGCCTGAGGAGAAGATCGCCACGATCACGATGGTCAACGCGATCGACGCCGACGCCGAGGGCCTGGCCCAGCAGGCCTACAACCTTCTGGCCCCGGCCATCAAGGCGGCCCAGGATACCTCGAGCCGTGCCCTGCCCGTGGCCGACGCCAGCCTCGACAAATACCTCGGCACCTATGCCGAGTCGTTCGGGGGGGAATTGGAGATCATTCGGTGGGAGGGCAGGCTCGCCTCGATTTTTCTCCCGACCGAGAATCCCGCTCGGGCCATTACCAAATACCAGAAGGTCGGCGAGCACACCTTCAAGCGGATCCGGAAGGACGGGGAGTTGGCCGAGTCGATCACGTTCGACATCGGCCCGGACGGCCGCGCCACGACGTACCGGAGCAGCAACAACTTCATGCCCCGGATCCGGTAAGGCCCCCGCTCCATGCGACTGCAACCCCTCGACTGGGTCATCGCGGTAGCGTCGCTGCTGATCTGCTTCCTACCGGCCCTGTTCTTCGGAAAACGGGCCGGCAAGAACACCTCGGAGTTCTTTGCTTCCGGCCGGTCGGTGCCGTGGTGGCTGGCCGGGTTGTCGATGGTGGCCACCACGTTCAGCAGCGACACCCCGAATTGGGTAACCCAACAAGTCCGTCAGTTCGGGGTGGCCGGCAACTGGCAATGGTGGGCGTTCGTGCTGACCGGGGTGTCGACGGTGTTCTTCTACGCCCGGCTCTGGCGGCGGTCCGGGGTCATGACCGACCTCGAGTTCTATGAACTCCGCTACTCGGGCCAAGCCGCCTCCGTGGTCCGGGGCTTCCGCGCCGTCTATCTCGGCCTGTTCTTCAACTGCTTCATCATGGGGACGGTGACGCTCGCGGCCTGCAAGATCGCGAACATTCTGTTCGGGATGCCACCGTGGCAGACGATCCTCATCTGCGGCGTCTTGAACGTGGCTTTCGCCGCCCACTCCGGCCTTTGGGGTGTGCTGGTCATCGACATGATTCAGTTCTTCATCAAGATGACGGCGGTCATCGCCGCGGCCTACTTCAGCCTGAAGCAAGTGGCCCGGTCCACCGGAGTCGGCGAAGGCGCGTGGGACGGGCTCCAGAAACTGGTGGCGACGCTCGGCGGACAGCAGGTCAACTTCGTCAACGGCACCCCGGTTCGCTCCGCCATCGACGGCACCGGGCAGCCGATCCTCGACCTGCTGCCGAACTTCTCGATGAGCGAGTTGGCGCTGATGATCTTCATCATGCCGATCGCGGTCAGTTGGTGGGCCAACTGGTACCCGGGGTCCGAACCGGGCGGCGGCAGCTACATCGCCCAGCGGATGCTGGCGTCTAAAACAGAGAAGGATTCGTTGGGCGGCACCCTGTTCTTCAATTTGGCACACTACGTCCTCCGGCCCTGGCCCTGGATCATCACGGCGCTTTGCTCGATCATCATCTTTCCAGAGCTGTCCGACATCCAGGCGGCATTTCCTGCGGCCGATCCCGCCCTGATCGGGCATGACAGCGCCTTCCCGGCCATGCTCAAATTCTTGCCGGTCGGGTTCGTGGGCCTGATGGTCGGCGGATTGATCGCGGCCAACTCGTCGACCATCCTGACCCATCTCAACTGGGGCTCGTCGTACCTGGTCCACGATTTGTACCGACGGTTCCTCCGGCCCGCCGGCACCGAGAAGCACTACGTCAACGTCGGCCGGCTCTGCACGGTGGGCCTGTATGTGGTGGCGGCGGGATTAAGCCAACTCCTGACCTCGGCGCAGGACGCCTTCGAAATCTTGATTTCGATCGGAGCCGGCACCGGGCTGATTTACCTGCTCCGGTGGTTTTGGTGGCGGATCAGCGCTTGGTGCGAGGTGGCGGCCATGGTCAGTTCCTTCACGATCTCGATCATCTTCTTCGTGATGAAGAAGACCGGCCATCCCCTGCCGTTTGCCACCACGGTGCTCTTTTCGGTGGCGTTCACCACGGTGTGCTGGCTGGTGACGGCCTACGTCGCGGCCCCGACCAGCCGCGACCAACTGGTGGCCTTTTTCCGGAAAGTGCACCCGGCGGGCCCGGGCTGGACCAAGATTCGAATCGAAGCCGGGGTCAGCGCCGAGGATGCGGCCCTGCACGGCGACCACATGGGCATGGCAACCTTGGGATGGGTTGCCGGTTGCCTGACGATCTGGTCATCGCTGTTCGGAATCGGCCAATTCCTCTATGGCCGCACCCAATTGGCCCTGGCCCTTGGCGCGCTGTTTGCCGTGAGCGGGCTCACGCTGCTTTGGGTCATCAACCATCTCTGGGACCCAAAGCCGGGCTCGCGGGCTCCGAATTAGCCCCGGGCGTGCCACTCCTTTAGGAGTTCGATTTCCCGGGCCGCGGTCAGGCCCGGGCGGGGCACGGCTTCCCACGCGGTTCCCTCCGACTTGAACCACTTGAGGGTGTCCGCCGCGGTATCGGCCAAGGAACGGTAGGTCAGGCCGGCCGCGACGGCACGCTTGGGGCTGATCAGCCCGTTGCCCTTGTGATCACCAATCGGCGGGTACCAGATCGGGATGTCCCGCCACGGCCGAATCTTCCGGTCGAGGAGAAACTGAGTCTCAACCCAGATAAACCGGACGTCGGCGCTGGTGATGGCCCGGATCCCGTAGAGAAATTCGGCCATCGAGAGCGGAGTACCCGGTCCCATCGCGTTGAACACTCCGGTGGTCTTCTGCTCGAGCAGCCGAACGATCCATTCGGCCATGTCCCGGGCATCGATGATTTGCACCGGGTCGGTCGGCGCGCCGGCGGCCAGCACTTCGCCGCCCCGGTCGATCCGGACCGGCCAATAGGTGAAGAGGTTGGCGTTGTCACCCGGGCCGACGATCCAGCCTGGCCGGATGATGGTATTGCGCTCCGGAAACGCCTCGCGGACTTCCTGCTCGCAAATCACCTTGAGCGGTCCGTAGTACTTCCGGGTGTCCTCCGAGTTCGGCTCGGGTAGCACGGCCTTGGGGGCATCCTCGTCCATATGGTCGACGGTGAAATCTTTATAGACGTCGCCGGTCGAGATGAAGAGGTAGTGGTCGGCCTGGGCCTTGAGCATTTGCGCCGAGGCGCGGACCACCCGCGGCACATAGCCCGAGGTGTCGATGACCGCGTCCCACTTCCGTCCCTTCAAGACGCCAAGGCCGCCGTCCCGGTCGCCGATCAGCTTCTCGAGGCCCGGAAAGAGGCCCGGATTGGTCTTGCCTCGATTGAAGAGCGTCGGCACGTGACCTCGGGCCTGAGCCGCCCGAACCATGTGGGGACCGATGAATCCGGTCCCGCCGATGAACAAGATCCGAAGCGGAGCCTTCCGCCGAAGCGTGAAGGCCGAGGGTCCGATCGAGAGCGCGGCGCCGGTGACGGCGGTGGTCTTGATGAAATCGCGTCGAGTAGTCATTGAGGTAATGTAGCAGAGGTGGATTCCCGGCGGCCAAAGGCTTCCTGGACGTCGGCCAGCGACACCCCCAGCGCCCGGACGGCCACCAGCGTGTGGTAGAGAAGGTCGGCGGCCTCTTCGGTGGCACGGACCGGGTCGCCATCGACGCAGGCCACCGCTAATTCGGTCGCTTCCTCACCCAGTTTTTTCAGGCGGAGGTTTCGGTCGGCGAGGAGCTTGGCGGTGTAGCTGGCTCCGGCATCGGGCCCGGCGGCGCGGGCCGCGATGGTCCGGTCGAGGCGGCCGAGGACTCCGGCGCCCATGTCCCCAAAGCAGGTTGGGGCGCCGGTATGACACGCCGGTCCCGCCGGGATCACCTAGGCCAAGAGCGTATCGCCGTCGCAATCGGGCAGCAGGCTGACCACCCGCTGGACGTTGCCGCTGGTGGCGCCTTTATGCCAAAGGCCCCGGCTCCGGGAGCGATAGTGCATCTCGCCGGTCTCGAGCGTCTTGGCCACCATCAGCACCGCCCCGGTCGTGGCGTCTTGGGCAACCACCGCCACGACTCCACCCCGTTTCGTGAAGTCCAAGCGATCGATCATGGGGATACCAACATCGACCGGACCGTCACCGCTAGTTCCCGGTTGGTGGCAATCGTATCGCCGCCAAAGGCGGTTCGCCGGCCTTGCCAATCAGTCAACACGCCACCCGCTTCCTCGATGATGGGCATCAAACAGGCTGAGTCCCAGGGGTTCATTCGGTCGTCAACCATGACATCGGCCCGGCCGGTGGCGACCAGGAGATAGCCGAAGCAATCGCCCCAGGTTCGGACCACCCGGGCCTCAGCCGCCAGGGCCTGCCACGATTGCCTCCGCACCGGCTGATCGGGAAATCGCTCGTCGGTGGCGAGGACCACGGCATCGGCCAACACCGACTGGGTCGACACCCGGCAGCGCGCTCCGTTGCACCAAGCACCTTCGCCCCGGGCGCCGGCGACCAACTCGCCGGCCGCGGCACAGTTGATGGCCCCGGCCAGCACCTCTTCTCCCTCTACGACGGCGATCAGGGTTCCCCAGAGCGGGGTTCCGGCCACGAAGCTCTTGGTCCCGTCGATCGGGTCGATCAGCCAGCGCCGGCCGGTGCCGCTCCCGGTCAATCCGAACTCTTCGCCGAGAATGGTATCGTTGGGAAATCGAGCGCTGATCCACGCCCGTGCCGCCTGTTCAGCGGATTGGTCGGCGATGGTGACCGGACTCCCGTCACCTTTCCATTCGACCGCCACACCCTTGCCGAAATATCGGAGGGCCACCTCGCCGGCCACGCGGGACACATCGGTCACCGCCTGGAGGAGTTCGCTCGGATTGCTCACCAGGTTCTCCGGGTTGGAATGCCGGCCGCGGCCATGGCCTGTTTGAACTCGGTGACGGTCGTCTGGCCGTCGTGGAGGATCCGGCACCGGCCGAAGTTGAGGTCGAGCCGGTCGACCAGCGCCCGCTCCGACTCGGTGACCAGATCCCAGCCGGTGATCCCGACCAGGGCGGCGCCGTCGGCCACGAACTCGGGAATGTCCTGCGATCGGACGAAGATCGCTTCGTACTCGTCGCCGAGCTTGGCAATCAGGGCCCGGTCGCTCTGGACCCGGACGGAGAGTCCGGCATCGTCGAGGAGGGCGCGAACATCGTCGGCCAACCGACCTTTGTTTGGCAACGCGATTTTGAGCATCCGGCCTCGAAAAAGAAAGCGGCCCGTCTGGTGACGGGCCGCGGAGTCATGTCGTTACGCCTGAAGGTTCCGAACTAGCACCCCTGCGCAGCAAACCAGACCCCGGCCCGATGACCGTGGTGATGGTGGTGCGCGTGCCGAATCAGAGCGGTGTGCATGGCCCGAAGGTATCCCAAGCCGGCCGGGGCTGTCAAGCCGGTGGTGCCTGGGTCAAGCGGCCGAGTTGCCGGAGCACCCGGCGCTGCCCCGGATTGTCCCGGGTGGCCAGAAAGATCGTGTCATCGCCGGAAATGTTGCCTAACACTTCGGGCCAGGCCAGCCGGTCGAGAGCCGCCCCGACTCGGTTGGCCTCGCCGGGAGGCGTGTGGAGCACGATGAGGACGTCGCCCGCCGCGGTGTACGCCAGGACGCCCTCGACAATCCGCTGCTCGTCCGAATCGCGCCGGGGCGGATTGGTCACCACTTGGCGGTGATAGGCCCCCTCCACCTTGACCAGCTTCAGGGCGGCGATGTCCCGGCTTACCGAGGACTGGGTCACGTCCCAGCCCTCACGGGCGAGCGCCGCCGCCAAATCCTCCTGGGTACCGATCGAGTGGGTCTCGATCAGTTCGAGGATCTTGAGGTGGCGCTGCCGCCGGTCGGCCCGAATCACGGGGCCCGACCGGCCAGCCGGGTGATGGCCGCTTCGAACTTTCGGGCCGCTTGGTCGTTGACCCTGGCCAAGGCCACGAATCGCCGCCACGCGACGCCGAGGCCGAGCCGGCCGAGACCGCCGGTTGACCGGCGCCGGCTGATAATCCGGGCCGCCGAGATGCCCGGCATCCGGTCGCCCCGGTTGAGCGCGGCCGCCACGTCGCGATAGGCCTGCCGGAACGGGACTCCGGTCTCGACCCGCCGCATCACCTCGTCGGTGGCCAGCACGCCGCCTTGCAACATCTCGAGCCCCCGACTGCCCCGAACACCGAGAGCCGGGACGACCAACGTCATCATCGTCACCATGTCCTCGGTCCGGCCGAGCCCCCGGATCAACGGCTCCTTGAGCAACTGGAAGTCGCGGTGATAGCCGCTGGTGAGCTTGGAACGCAACGCCAAGACCGCGGCCAAGTCGCCCTCCAGCACCGCGGCCCGCGCCCGAGTCAACTCGAAGACGTCAGGGTTCCGCTTCTGGGGCATGATGCTCGAACCGGTGGCAAACCGGGCGGGGAGTTCGAGGAGGCCGAACTCCTCACCCGACAACAGCACGACATCACTGGCCAGCTTCGACAGATCGTGGCCGAGCTGAACGCACCAGAACAATACCGCGGCCTCGAGCTTGCCCCGGCCGTTCTGGACCTGCGCGACGTTAGGTTCTACTCCCGCGAAGCCGAGCGCCTTGGCCGCGGCCTCACGGTTGAGCGGCAGGGGCACCCCGTAGCCGGCCCCGCTCCCGAGCGGCGACCGATCGACCAACCGCCAGACCCCGTCGAGCGTCCCGATGGTATCGAGCAGGCCCTCCGCGAACGCCCCGGCCCACATTCCCACGCTCGACGGCATGGCCGGCCGGAGATGCGTGTAGCCGGGCCAGAGGCTGTCCCGGTGCTGGTCGGCAAAGAACAGCAACTCGCTCACCAACCCAAGCGCCTGCATCTCGATCTGGAGGAGCGAGTCCTTGAGATAGAGCCGGAGATCGCAGGCAACCTGGTCGTTGCGGGAGCGGCCCGTGTGGAGCCGTTCGCCGGCCGACCCGAACCGCCGGGTGAGCCACGCCTCCACGGCCGAATGGGCATCCTCATGCTCGGCGCCGATGCCTAACGTTCCGCGCCGCACTGCCGCCAGCGCGGCCCGGAGACCGACTCGGAGCCGGTCACGTTCGCTCCGGGGAATCAGCTTGGAGGCATAGAGTCCCTCGACATGACCCAGGCTTCCGATCACGTCCCATTCGAGGAGGTAGCCGTCCCAGTGCCGGTCGTCACCGACGGTGTACGCCAACATCGCCGGATCCGGCGGGGTGCTTTGCGACCACAAGGTCTTCATCGGAGATACTCCTCGGCCACCGCCCGATAGAACCGGCGGGCGGCCGTCACTTCGGGAAGGTCGACGCATTCGTCGGCGGTGTGGGAGCGCCGGCTGGTGCCGGGCCCGCACTTGATCGTGTCGATAGTGCGGACGAAGACCCAATCGGAACAGGTCGGGCTGCCGAACGTGGTCACCGACGGCTCGACCCGCCGGGCGGCGGCCAGGACCTTGGAATCCGGCGGCGTTTCGCAGGGGACCAGTCGTTCAGACGTGACCACGACGTCGCAATCCAGTCCGGCACGGAGCGCCGCCGCGATCTCGGTGTGCTCAAAGGACGGGGTACTCCGAATGTCGAGGACGGCCTTGGCGGTCGGTGGCGTCACGTTCCGGCTCACGCCCGCCTCGATCATGGTGGCCGTGACGGTCGTCTTGCCTAACACCGGGTGGCTCCGGTCCTGCAATAACGACGGGAGCCGGACCAGATCGGCCGCCAACTGGGTAATCGCATTGGTGAAATTGCCGTCGGCGGCGTATCCGGCGTGGCGTTGGTCGCCCTGAGCCACCAGGTCGACCATCATCAAGCCCCGCTGGGCAATGGCAATGGCCAGATTGGTCGGCTCGCCGACCACCGCCGCGGTGATCGGCGGCAACGTCGCCACCGCCCGGCCCATGGTCGTGTGCTTGGTTTCTTCCCCCAGGCCGAACACCACCACCAGCGATCCGCCGACGGAACCAGCCCGGTGCTCGGCGAAATCGAGCGCGGCCAACAGCATGGAGGCTACCGAGGCTTTGGCATCGCCGGAGCCCCGCCCATACAACAGGTCGCCTTCGATGACCGGGGTGAAGGGGTCCCGAGTCCATCCTTCGCCCGGTGGGACGACATCGAGATGGGAAATGAATGCCAACGTCCGGCCCGGCCGGCCGGTGTCGACCATCACTTTGACTCCGGTCTCATCCCGGACCACATCGAGCCCGAAACCGGCCGCAATCCCCTCGACCAACCGGGCCATCGCCTCCTCGTCGCCACTGACCGAGGGGCATGCCACCAACGCCTTCAGGAGCTCGATTTCATTCCGCAAGTTCGGCTCCGACATAGGTCGCCTTTTCCTTCTTGCCGACGATCATCGTGCCGGCCCCGGACCCCGTGAACACTTCCTGCAACAACGAATCGGTGGCCCGCCCGTCGATGATATGGGTTCGCTCCACCCCGCTCGTCGCGGCCCGAATGCAGGCCTCGACCTTGGGCCGCATGCCGCCGGCCAGAGCGCCTGCTTCCATCAACTGGGTCAGATCGTCCGGATCGGCGAACGTGACCAGCGACGACGGGTCGTTCCGGTCACGGAGAACGCCCGGCACGCCGGTCAAGAAAATCAACTTCTGCGCTTTCAAGGCGACGGCGATTCGCTCCGCGACCGTGTCGGCGTTGACGTTGAAGACATGACCGTCGCGGTCGCCGGCCAGCGAGCAGATCACCGGCACGAACCGCTGATCGAGCAGGGTGGTGAGCACCCGGCCATCGACCTGGTCGATCTCGCCGACGTGTCCGTAGTCGACGATCCGGGTAATCCCGGCATCGTCCTTGACCGCCATGGGCGGGCGCCGGGTGGCCGACAACAGGTCGGCATCCACACCGCTCAGCCCGACGGCCTGGACCCCGTGCCGGCGCAGGGCGCAGAGCAAGTCGAGGTTGACGGTGCCGGCAAATACCATCTTGGCCACTTCGAGGCCCGCGTCATCCGTGACCCGGCGTCCGGCCACGATCTCGGGTTCCTGTCCGAGCCGGCGAGAGAGCGCTGTGGCCTGGGGCCCGCCACCGTGCACGATGACGATCCGAATCCCGAGACTGTGCAGCAACCCCAACTGGGCCGACACTTGGTCGAGTCCGTGGGCATCGGCGACCACGTCGCCCCCGACCTTGACCACGAACACATGGTCGCGATAGGCGCGGACATACCGAAGCGCGCCCTTCAAGCTCGCCAACGGGCGGGCCACTTCATGAGACGACATCTATTTTCTCCCGATCAGGTCAAGCAGCAACGCCCGCTGGACGTGGAGCCGGTTTTCGGCTTGGTCGATGACGACCGAACAGTGGCCATCGAGGACCGCATCGTCGATTTCGACATTCCGCCGGACCGGAAGACAGTGCATCACGATCCCCGTGCCGGCCTTGGTGGCTTTGAGGAGGTCGGTGGTCATCTTCCATCCGCGCAAACCTGCCCGGAACGCCTTCTCCTCCTCCGGTTTGCCGAAATGCTGCAACGACCCCCACGACTTCACGTAGACCGCATCGGCCCCGACCATAGCGTCGGTTTGCGACTGCGCCAGGGTGACCCGGCCCCCGGCCGCGGCGGCCTGCTGATAGATCGTCGCCATGTCCTCGGCGTCGAGGTCGAATCCCGGCGGCCGGGCGATCACCACGTCCATGCCCAACTGCGCCGCCGCGATGGCCGCGCTGGCCGGGACCGCGGTCGGCAACGCCTTCGGATGCCAGGCCCAGCTCAGCACGAACTTCTTGCCCTTTGGCTCGCCCAATTTCTCCTTGAGCGTCAGCGCGTCGGCCAGACCCTGGCAGGGATGCCGCCGGGCCGACTCGAGGTTGATCACCGATTTGTCGCTGTACGCCGCGAAGTCCTTGATGACCCGGTCCTGACGTTCCCGAACCCACTCCGTGCCCTTGGGGAACACCCGGACGCCGATGACATCCGCGTAGCGACCCAACACCCGCGAGGTCTCGATCAAGTGCTCAACCGCAGTGCCTTCCATCACCGCACCCAGCTCGGTCTCCAGGCTCCAGCTGCCCCGGCCCGGCTCCAGCACGATCATGTGCCCGCCGTGCATGAACATCGCCGACTCGAAGCTGGCCCGGGTCCTGAGACTCGGGTCCATGAAGGCGGCCGCCATGATCTTGCCCTCGAGGCCCCCTTTGACTTCGCCCCGTTTGACCCGAGCGGCGAGTTCGAGAATCGACTGGAAGCCTTCGGGGCCAAGGTCTTCGGTAGCGAGGAAATCACGTTTTCTCATGAGAGAGCCCGACGCAAGGCGTCGACGACAAGAGTCGCTTCAGTTCGGGAAAAAGACAGCGGAGGCATCAGCCGGAGAACATTCGGATCACTGGAGGTGCCGGTCAGGACCCGGGACTCGAACAACTTCCGCTGGACGTCGGCGGCCGGCCGGTCGAGCCGAAGGCCGAGGAGGAGACCCCGGCCGGTGATATCGGTCACGCCGCTGATCCGGCTCACCGCCCGGCGGATGTGGTCACCCACGAGTACGGCGTTGTCCACCAACCGATCCCGCCGAATCACTTCGAGATTCGCGAGGGCCGCCGCGCAGGGCACCGGGCCGCCGCCGAAGGTGCTGCCGAGATCGCCGATCTTGAGGCCCGCGGTAATGGCCGAGGTGGCCACCATGGCCCCGATCGGCAAACCGGCCGCGAGGCCTTTGGCAAAGGTCAGGATATCAGGGATCACTTCGTACGCTTCCGCCGCACTGAACGCCCCGCACCGGCCCACGCCGCATTGGATCTCGTCGAAGATCAGCACAGCGCCCTCCCGATCGCAGGCAATCCGGGCTGCCCGTAAGAAGTCCGGGGAACAGTCCCGGGCGCCGGCCATCCCCTGCACCGGCTCGACGATGACCGCGGCGACCGAGTCATCGACCACGGCGCTCATGGCGGTGACGTCGTTGAACGGCACCTTCACGGAGAGCGGAATGCCGGCCCGCCGCGCCCCCTCCTCGTACTTGGCGCCGTCGGTCACCGCGAGCGTTGCCACCGTCCGGCCGTGCCACCCGCCGGACACCGAGACGATCTGTTGCCGGCCGGTGACCTTCCGGGCCAGCACCAAGGCGTTCTCATTGGCCTCGGCGCCGCTATTGCAGAAGAACACTTTGGCCAGCGGATCGGGACAGAGCGACGCGATCACCTCGGCCAAGGCTTCCCGGCCAGCATGAGGAATGACCGTGGAGTAGAAGATCAGCTTGGCCGCCTGCTCCGCGATGGCGCGCACCACCTCCGGGTGCGAGTGCCCGGTGGCGGCAACGGCATGGCCGCCATAGGCGTCGAGCCACTTCTCGCCCTGGTCGTCCACGATCCACGACCCATGACCGGACACGGCCCGGAGCGGAAACTGGGCATAAACGGGGAGCAGAGCCCCCGTGGTCACTGCCGTCATCGATCACCCCTCGTGGTGTGCATTAGATCGGAAACGGGGAGGCCACCCGGAGTCCGGCAATTTCCGGGAGGCCGAGCGCCAAGTTCATGGCCTGGACGGCCTGGCCGCCGGCACCCTTCACCAAGTTGTCGATCGCCACGGAGACGGCCACTTCGCGGCCATCGGCGGTGGCGGTGATGTGAATCAGCGCATCGTTGGTGCCCACCACATGGGTAAGCTCCGGCGGCCGGTCGATCATCCGCACGAACGGCCGGCCCTGGAAAGCGGTCTTCGCGCTCGCGAGCACCGCCGCACCCGCGGGCTCCCGCAAGTGGGCGTGGATGGTGGCGTAGATACCCCGGACAAACGGGCCGGAGTGCGACATCAGCCGCGGCGTGGCCCCGCTCCGACCGGTCCAGGCTCGCCATTGTTCGGCCATCTCCGCTTCGTGCCGGTGGCCCAGCATCGAATAGGCGAACACGTTGTGAGCCCGGGCCGGATGATGGGTCGTTGGCTTCGGGTGGACGCCCGCGCCGCTCGAGCCGGTAATGGCATAGATCGCCGGCTCGCAGGACAGCGGCGCCGCGCGGAGCAGATAGAGCGCCAGTTGGGAGGCCGTGGCAAAACAGCCCGGCGCCGCAATGGCCGTAGCCCCCTTGAGATCGGTGCCGCGGACGTCCGCCAGTCCGTATTGGAACCGAGCGACCAATCCGGGCGCCGGATGGGCCCCGTAATAGGCCTGGTAGAGCCGCCCGTCTTGGATCCGGAAATCGGCGGCCAAGTCGACGATCAACCCGGCGCCCTGATCCGCGATCTCGGCCATCAGCTTCGAGGACTCGCCGTGTTCGAGCGCCAGGAACACCACGTCCATGCCCCGGGCTGCCTCCGCCGGAGCGGCTCCAGAGAACCGGGCCTCGGCCAGATGGGCCAGCCCCGGGTGGGTATCGCCTAACGGCCGGCCGGCCTGGCTCCGGCTGGTGGCCACGACCTCGGAGACGTCCGGGTGCTGGAACAGGAGACGGAGCAGCTCGCCGCCGGCGTAGCCGGCCGCTCCGATGACCGCGACCCGCATCAACCGGCCGCCACGGGGCCTGCCGCGGCCATGGCCGAGCGGACCAAGGGTTCGATCCGATCAACCAGCCCGCCGGCATCCCGGAGCGCATTGTGGGAGGGCAAACCGAGCGTGCCCTCAATGAAGTCGCGACCGACCTGATTGTCGGTGGCGGGGCCGGTGAACACCGCAATCGGGAGCTTGAAGCGGTCGCGGAACAGTTCCACCGCGCCCCAGCATGCCACCGGGTCCGGGGCCGCCATCACGTGGGCGGCGGCCACGGCCATCAACTGAGCATCGAGCAGAATGTCCTGGACCCCGTATTCGCCGAGGATACCGTCGCCCAACTCCGCCACGATTACATCCGGCGATCCGGCTTGCCGGCTGCCGAGCCGGTTGAGGAGACCCTTGGCCACCCCAACGGTTTGGCCTGGATGGGTGCTCGCGATCCCGGCATCGTTGAACGTCAGGGCCGCGATGGCCCCCGCGTCGAGCATCGAGAGCGTGTCACGCATCAAGGACACACCGGTGAGCTTGGCCGCGCCCACCTTGAGCCCCCGGCGTGACAAGCCCCGGACCAACTCAGTGGCCGCGACGGTCTTGCCGGCGTTCATACAGGTGCCCGCCACGAATACGATCGGTGTGTCCGACAGAAGAGAGTCGGCGGTCGGAATCGCGCCGTCTCGAATCGTCGCCGGCCGGCCGATCCGGTCGCCCAGTTCCGGGAAGGCCAGCACGGCGCCGAGCACTTCCGCCTTGAACGGCTGCCCGATGTCGGGATTGACCGAGGTGCACCGGCCGAGAATGCCGCCCAGGTTGAGCACGTCGATCGTGTCACCGACCGCCACGGACGCGGGAACCTCCCCGGCATAGCCACGGAGCGCCCGGCGGGAGCCTAACGTGCCGGCCAGGACATCGCCGGCCCGGAGCGCCATCATCCGCCCGCTCGGGTCTTCGACCGTGTTGTAGCTCGACTTGTCGGTCAGGATCCGGACCGCCAGGATCCGCCCTTCCTCGGCCACGATCTCGTCGCCGAGAATCACGTCGGGCGTGAGCCGGGCGTTTTTGGTCGAGGAGGCAATCCGGTCGAGCCGGACCCGCGTGGTCCGGACCACGTCAGCCGCCTTTCGCGGCAACCTTGGCCGCGAGCAATGAGGGGATGGCGCCGATCCGGGCAAAGGCCCGGGCTTCGTCGCCGGTCCAGAGCCGGTTTTCCTCGCCGTAGGTGGCGACCGAGCGGTCCATCAGGGAGAACGGACTTCGGGTCCCGGTCACCATGAACCGGCCGGGCGCCAGCCGAACCCGGGTGTCGCCGGTGACCCGCTGCTGCGAGCTGGTGATCAGCGCTTCGATGTCCCGGAGTGCCGGATCAAAGTAGAGACCCTCGTGGAGCCGGTCGCCGTAGAACCGGGCCAGGTGGTCCTTCCAGTAGCTCTGCCACTTGGTGAGGACCAGCTTCTCCAGGTCGCGGTGCGCGGTGATCAGGATGATGGCGGCGCCGGCTTCGAAGCCGATCCGGCCCTTGATGCCGAGTGCCGTTTCGCCGACATGGATGTTGTGGCCGATCCCGAACGATTCGGCGGCCCGGCTCATCGCGGCAATCAGATCGGGTGGCGAGAGCTTGGTGCCGTCGAGGCTGACCGGAAGACCCTGTTCCCAGCCGATCACGACGTCTCGCGGCGCCGGCGCGTCGGCGGGCGGATCGAGCAGCTCGGCCGGCGGGGCGGCCCAGGTGTCGTGGGTCCAGCCGCCACCCCAGGTGGTGCCCCAGAGGCCTTTGTTGATGCTGAAAGCTCCGGCCTTGGGTGGTACCGGGAGTTTCCGGGCTTCGAGGTATGCGATGGCGGCATCGCGCGAGAGGCTCTCGTCGCGGATCGGGGTGACGATGGCCAATTCCGGCGCCAGCACCCGGAGCGCGATGTCGAACCGGACCTGATCGTTGCCGGCGCCGGTGGAACCGTGGGCCACCGACCCCGCGCCGATCCGGCGGGCCACTTCGACCACCGACAGGGCCTGTTGGGTCCGTTCGGCGGCCACGCTCAACGGGTAGACCTCGCCCCGGAGCACGTTGCCCTGGATCAGGTAGCGGACAAACCGTTCGAACACGGCCTGGCGGGCGTCGACTTCGTGGTGCTCAACGGCGCCGACGGCCATGGCTTGGCGGCGGATCTGGGCCAGTTCTTCCGGGCCGGCGCCGCCGGTATTGACGTAGACGGTGTGGACGACGAAGCCCTGGTCGGCGAGGCGCGGGACGCAGTAGCTGGTGTCGAGGCCGCCGGAAAAGGCGAGCGCGAGAGTCTTGTTATGCATAATGCATAAACATGCAACACCGGGGTCCCGACCGCAAGGGCTCCCGGCCGCCAACTTGTCCCCCGGGAACGAAACGGTACATTGGGTCCGGACGCAACGATCTGACCCGGTTCGGACTCCTCAGGTACCCCGGAGAGAGTATGAAGCACGCGGCATGGCTCGCCCGGTCCCTCGCCCCAGTCTCACTGTCGTTAGCTCAAACCAGATCCACCCCGGACTTCACCGCCAAGTTCCGCCAAGTCGTCGAGGCCCTCCAGACGCGCGACACCGTAACCCTCAGTGGGATTTACGCCAACGGCTATACCTTCGCCATCGGCGGGGGCGACTCGGTCACCACGCTTAGCCGAGCCGAGCGACTGCAGTCGATCGCCGCCAGCAACGACAGCATCTCGACCCTGAACCTCGAACGGTGCGACTTCGACCGCTTCGGTGCCACCGCCGTCGGACCCTGTTGGATCCGCCAGCCGAACATCGAAGGCCGCCACAGCGAGTGGGTCGGGATCTACACGACCGTCATCTTCAATCGCACGCCAGCGGGACGGTGGCAGCTGGTGGCCAGCCACGCCAGAGTCAATCGCCCCAAACGGCGCACGGTCTCACCGTAGGCCTACCCAACGATGGCATTCGACTCCACCCGCGGCGTCCCGACCCTGGCCACTGGCCGGCTCCGGCTCAGGCCACTGACCGAAGCCGACACCGACGCCATCTTTTCCTTGTTCTCCGATCCACTGGTAACCAGGTACCTGAGCCGCGCCCCGATGAGCACCCCCGCCGACGCTTTGGCCGCCATCGAACGCGCCGCCAAGGAATTTGCCGCAGGCACGGCACTCCGGGTGGGGCTGGTGCGGCCCGAAGACGATCAGGTCATCGGCACCGGAAACCTGTTGCACTTCGATTGGCCGTGCCGGCGGGCGGAAGTCGGCTATGCCCTGGCCCGGCCGTTTTGGGGCCAGGGCCTGGCCTCCGAGGCCACGGCCGCCCTGGTCGAGTATGGATTCGAGACCCTCGACCTCCACCGGCTCGAAGCGGAGCTCGACCCCAGGAACGAGGCCTCGACTCGGGTCCTCGAACGCCAGGGGTTCATCCGAGAAGGCCTGCTCCGGGAGCGCTGGATCGTGGGTGACGAGATCTCAGACTCGCTCCTGATGGGGCTCCTCCGGAGCGACTACCGAAACCGGGCGATCCGGTCCACCGCGTGACGATGGTGCGGAAACCCCGGCTCGTCTCCCAACCCCATCGCGATCACCGCTGGGATGGTGACGTGGTCCGGCAGCCCGAGAATCGACTTGACCTCCTCCGGTTTGAAGCCCAACATCGAGGAGGTCCGGTAGCCCATCGATTCCGCCGCCAGCAGCAGGTAGCCTAACGCGATGTAGGCAATGCCGTGGGCAAACCGCTGCCGTTCCTCGACCGACTGCCGGTCCCACTCCCTGGTGACCCCGGCCAGCGCCTTGACCCGGGCCTCCCCGGTGATGCCCGGATGGACGATGTCGGAGGATGTCGCCAGGACATCCTCCATGTCGGCATAGAGCACGATCAGACAATGGGTCGAGAGCACTTGGCGCTGGTTGAGTACCGCCGGTTCGAGCTGCTGCCTGAGCGCCGGATCTCGGACGACCACGAACCGCCACGGCTGAATGTTGTTCGGTGAGGGCGCCAGGCTCACCTGGCGGAGGATTTCGCGGACGTCCTCCTCCGGCACGGGCTGCTGGACGTACTTCCGGATGGCGCGCCGGGACTCGGCGGCTTCCCGGACGGTTAATGGATGGGGCGTCGACATGGCAAAGCATCTTTCGGTGAGTCGGTACAACGACGGAGCACTTCAGGAAGTTCCTACGGCAGGACCTCGATCTCGACCGCATCCCGGACCCGGCCTTGAACGGCTTCGATCCGGTGGCGGCCAACCACGAGCGGCCATCGCGCGGAGGGAAAGCATGCTCATAAACTAGCCCAGACCGGCCAGGGCTACCATCGTCCGTCAAATCCATCTATCTTGTGGCACTGCAACTACTTACGAAAAGCGATGAGCGACGAAAACCCTTGGAAGGAGTAAACTCCAGATGCGAAGCAGCTTCCTAGTGGTGGGAGCCTTGGCGTTCATTGCTCTCCCGGCCGTAGCGCAGGAGAAGGGCACGATCGAAATCGGCGGCTTCGGTCGGTACACCAAGTACGACGGCAGCTTCAGCACGTCAAACAAGAGCCAGAATAGTTTCGGTGCGGGTGGCCGTCTCGGGTACTTCCTCTCGCCGAAATTCTCGCTCGAGGCGGACGCGTCGTTCAACGCCACCGATCTCAAGAATTACTTCACCGGGCAAGCCAGTTCGCCGATCCGGCACTCGCCGATCCATCTCCGGGGCCTCTATCACGCTCCGTTAGGCACCAAGGCGAGCCTCCTGCTCGGTGCCGGCCCGATGGTCAACTACTACGGGAAATCCAACAACGCCGCCGTCAAGACGATTTTCGGTAACGATTTCGGGGTCGGCGGGTTGGTGGGTCTTCGCTACAAGGTCAACAGCTGGCTCTCCCTCCGCGGCGACGGCACGCTCGACTTCACGCCGAGCCCCCGCAACGGAGGCACCGAGGTCCAGGCGCTCGGACCGGTGGCGTCGGTCGGCGATCCGTCGAGCAACACCCACTTGGCGGCGCAACTCGGGCTCTCGATCTTCCAGAATTCGAAGTGCACCAAGCGGCTCGAAGGGATTGACCTGACGCGGAACACGGCCAGCGTGCAAACCGGCCAGTCGGTCGCCTTCAACGTCTCCGGCCGGCTCTGCGACGGGTCCTCCACCACGCCGCAAGTGACCTACGCGGTCATGCCGGGCGGCACGATCGGTCCGAACGGCGTGTTCAGCTCGAACACCGCCGGCACCTACCGGGTCGTCGCGACGACGTTGAACGGCAAGTACGCCGACACCTCGACCGTCACGGTCACCCCCCCGCCCCCGCCCGCGCGGTTGTCGCGGATCGAGATCAGCCCGAAGACCTCGAACCTCAAACTGGGCGAATCGGCAACCTACGCGATTACCGGCTACTGGACCGATGGAAACAGCCGGGCCATGCGCGCCGACGAGTGCACCGTGGCCGCCGAAGGCAGCCCGAGCGCCCAGGCGTGGACCTACAGTTGGAGCCGGAGCGGCGATTACGGTGTGACGGCCACCTGCTCCGGTTCCTCGGATCGGGCCGCGGCCACCGTCAGCGGGCTCTCGGTCATGCTCCGGGCCATGTTCGGCACCAACCAGTACAACGAGGCCGCCGGCGTCGATCGGATGTCGCTCGATCAGGTGGCTGAGAACATGAAGACCGACCAGACGATCCGGGTCTACATCGACGGGCACACCGACTGGCGGAACAGCGTCAAGTACAATGCCTGGCTGTCCCAGAAGCGGGGCGAGTTCATCCAGCGCGAGTTGGTGAAGCGCGGCATCGACAAGGGCCGGACCACGGTTCGCGCCTTCAGCGAGTGCAAGCCGAGCGCCGACAACACCACCGACGACGACATGACGCAGAACCGCCGGGTCGAACTCAACCAGATCGAGACGGCGGCGCCGGAACCCGCCGCCACCTGCGCGGAGACCGGCCCGAACGGTACCAGCAAGATCGGTCGCCCCGGCGAGTAGTTCGCCGGCAGGGCACGAAGTAGAAAGGCCGTCCTCACCCCGAGGACGGCCTTTCTTTTTCACTCCGCTCGCCGGGGAACCGGAAACTCGCCGGTTTCCAGGGTACCAACCTCCTCCTCGATCGGATCGGGTTCGTGGTGAACCGGAACCCGAATCAGGACGACGCCGACCAGGCTGATGACCGCCCCGAGCAGCATCCGCCCGGTGAGGGCCTCATTGGCCAAACTCCACCCGAGGAAGACGGCCACCAGCGGGTTCACATACGCGGAGGTGCCCACCATTTGTGGGGTCGTTACCCGGAGCAGATAGGCAAACGCCGTAAAACCGATGATGCTGCCGAAGATGACCAGGTAGGCAAAAGCCGCCCACGAGCCTGGTGAGACCTGACTGACCGAGAACCCCCGGGTTTCACCGGCCACCAACGCCACCACCACGAGTTGGGCGCCGCCGACCAGCATCTTCATGCCGGTGGCCATGGCGGGGCTGGCCGGTAGGTGGTGCCGATGGGCGAAGACCGACCCCACCGCCCAGGCCACCGAAGCGCCTAACAGCGCAATGATTCCCCCGAGCGAGACGACCCCGCTGGTGGTGCCGACATCGGGCGCGGCCAACAGGACCAGGCCGATCACCCCGAACCCGATCCCGGCCAAGACCCGAGTCGGCGGGCGGCGCCAGCGATCGAGGGCGCTCTCCAAAATGACCGTCCAGATCGGCGACGTCGATGCCAACAACGCGGTTCGTCCCGACGGCACGTGCTGCTCGGCCCAGACGACCAACCCGTTGCCCAACACGAAGAACAGGGTCCCGAGAATCGAGGCGGTTCGCCAGGAAACCAGGTCGGGCAGCGCCTCGCCTTGCCACCGGGCCCAGGCCACCAGGATCGTCCCGGCCAGCAGAAACCGGGCAGCCGCCAGCAAAAATGGCGGCATGGTGTGGATCGCGATCTGAATCCCGAGATAGGTCGAGCCCCAGACGAGATAGATCGCCGCGAACGCCCAGAATACGAGGGTTCGGTTGGCGGTTGCCTTCACGGCGAAGGTGGCGGCGGCGACACGGTCGGCAGCGGAGCAGTCGCGACTTCGTCGGTGAACCCGCTGGCGCTGCCCGTCTTGACGAATTCCTCCCGGTACATCCCCAAGATTTCGAAGAAGTACGACAGCGCGAGCGGACCGACCAAGAGGCCCAGGAGGCCGAAGTAACTCACGCCCGCCACGGCCCCGACCAGCGTAATGAGGGGATGGACCTGAGCAAACCGATTGAAGACGAGCGGCCGGAAGATGTAGTCGATTACCCCAGTCGTCGCGATGCTCCAGGCCGCCAGGAAGCCGGCGGCACCAAACCGGCCGTCGAACAGCAGGACGGCTACCCCGGGGCCCCAGATCATCCCGCTCCCGACCACCGGAAGAATGGCGAACACCACCGTCACCACGCCCCAAAACAACGGGTCGGGCAACCCCGTGAACGCGAAGCCGAGCGCCGCCGCGATCCCCTGAGCCCCGGCCGTCACCCCGGTGCCGATCACCGTCGAGACCGCCACCGCCCGGAACCGCTCCCGAAGGCGGTCCGTGTTGACCGGGGAGAATGGGATATACGGCCGGACCGCATGCCAGACGACGTTCGGTTGGAGGAGCAGGTAGAACAACCCGAACAACGCCAGCAGGATGTTAAGTGCCAACCGGGTCATCGTGCCCAACAGCGAAAAGGCGTTACTCCCGAGCCAACCGACTACGGTCTGGCCCAGCCGGACCAACTCGGCGCCGACATCGAACGGCCCAAGCTGGAGCAGCCGGATTCGATCCAGGAGGGGGCCGGCCATCACTTTGCCGGCCATCCCTTGAGCTTGGCCGAGAATCAGGCTGAGGAGCGAAACCCCCGGGATGACGATCAGGAGGATGGTGAGCAAAATCACCAGGCCCGCCGACTTGGCCGGACTGAGCCACTTCGTCAGCCGGGTATGAACCGGCTCGAGAATGACGTACAGCACCGGCACGGCGATCAACCCGGTGGCGTAGGGCGCCAGGGCAAGGGCCAAGCCCACGGTTAGCAACCCGAGGACCAGGGCGGCCCGCTGGTGCCGGGAATCGAAAAAGTTCATCACGAGAAGAGTAGGGAGAGCCAGAGACGCTGGTCAACCGGTGGAGGCACCTCTATCCCTATCCCTATCGTGAAACCGAGCCCATGAGCGCCGAGGCGGATTTCCCATCCCAGTTGGCCGCCCCGCATGCGACGGAACCCCTCCTCGTCATCGACCGAGACCGGGTTCGCTTCGCCAATCAGGCCTTTGCCAACCTGGTCGGCGTCCCGCTCTTGGACCTCGACGGGAAGGGTATCGACCAGCTGGTCACGATCCTCGACGAACCGCTGGTGGTCGAACGACTTCGGAATGCGGTCCGGCAGGACCAACCGTTCCGCGGTGAAGCCACCTGTCACACCGCGAGCGGCGGGTTCGACACCGCTCTCGTCGCTCCAGGTGCTGGTCTTGGATGCCTTCAACAACCCAGTGGGCGACGAAACCGTCATCTGGGCGGCACGGGATGGCGGCTCGGTTGGAGGGATCCCGGGGACGGATTCATCCGGCTTGGCCTCCACGACCATCCGCCGGGCCCCGACCCCGGGACCGCAGCGATTTCAGGCGACGACTCCACTCGGTACTGTCACCTTCATCGTGACGGCGCGGTAAGCAGCGGGCGGATCGTCTTCCAGACGGTGGCCGCGACCAACTCCTGACCCCTCTGCGTTGGGTGAATTCCGTCGGCCTGGTTCAAAGAATCAACCCCGGCCACCCCCTCGAGCAGAAACGGAATGAAGCTCGCCCCGTTGGCCTGGGCCAACTCGGGGAACAGGGTCCGGAACTTGGTGATGTAGGCCTGCCCCAGGTTCGGCATGGCCTCCATGCCCGTCAGCACCAACTTGGGCGCCGGTTCGAGGGCCCGAACCCGATCGAAGATCGCTTGGATATTGGCCCGGGTGCTGTCAGGGTTCTGCCCCCGCAGCCCGTCATTGGCCCCGGTTTCCACCATGACCACAGCGATGTTGCCCCGATCCAGAACCCAGCCCATCCGCCGAAGCGCCCCAGCCGAGGTCTCGCCGCTGACCCCTGCATTGACGGTGCGGTAGCCCAAGCCCAGGGAGTCGATCTTTCGCTGAATCAGGGCCGGATAGGCGAGCTTCGGGTCCGGCAACCCATAGCCGGCCGTCAGACTGGTCCCGACGAACACAACGAGCGGCGTGGAGTCTTCCGGGATCCCAGCCATGGTCGGCGGTTCCCGAACCGACTCGGCCGCCGGGGGCTCTGGCGGAGGAGGATTCCGCCCCGAGTCACCGCAGCCCCCAAGCAGGCCGGCGGCAATGAAACCGAGGGCGGATCTCACTATTATTGAGCCACGTATGAGCTTATCCATAGAACCAATGCTCAAGTGCCAGGGACTCACCCAGACCTACGTGTCGGGGGGTCGGTCCCTTACGGTCCTGAACAATATCACGTTCGCCCTCGAGCGCGGGGGCTTCCTCGCCATCGTCGGCCCCTCGGGAAGCGGCAAGACCACCCTGCTCGGCCTCCTGGCCGGGTTGGACCGCCCCAGTTCGGGAACCATCGAGCTCGACGGGCACGACCTCGGGGGCATGACGGAGGACCAACGGGCCATTCTCCGGTCCCAGAAGGTGGGCTTCGTGTTTCAGCAATTCCACCTGATTTCGACCCTGACCGCCCGGGAAAACGTCCAGGTCCCGCTCGAGCTCCGGGATGAACCGGCCGAAGAACGGGCCCAGGACCTGCTCAGCCGGGTGGGGCTCGGCGATCGGGGCCATCACTACCCGGCCCAACTCTCGGGCGGAGAACAGCAACGGGTGGCATTGGCCAGGGCGTTTGCCTCCCGGCCCCAGATCCTCTTTGCCGACGAACCGACCGGTAACCTCGACGCCAAGAACGGGTCCAGCATCATCGACTTGATGATGGGCCTCAACCGCGAGTTGGGGACCACCCTTGTTCTCGTGACTCACGACCGCGAACTGGCCTCGAAGGCCCATCGGATGATCCGGCTTGCCGACGGGAACGTGGTCGAAGACGTGACCATTCCATGAACCTCAAGTTCGTCTTCAAATTGGCGTGGCGGGAAACCCGGGCGTCACGTCGGCGCTTGAGTCTCCTGGTGGGTTCGGTGGCGGCCGGCGTCGCGGCCTTGGTGGCCATCAACGGGTTCACCGACAATCTCCGCACCTCGGTCAGTGCCCAGGCCAAAACCCTGCTCGGCGCGGATGTCGCGATTTCGGGCCGCAAAGCCTTTCCCGATCAGATCGAGCGGCTCGTCGATACCCTGATCAAGGGTGACTCGGCCACTGGCACCCGGGGGGCCGCCGCTCGGGTCACCAGTTTTGCCGGAATGGCCTACGTGGCCCGGACCGCCGGGGTTCGCCTGGTCCAAGTCCGGGCCCTCGAGCCCGGCTATCCGTACTACGGCGATATCGTGACCTCGCCCGCGGGGCGCTGGGGCTCGGTCGCGGTCGGCGGACGCGCCGTGGTCGATCCATCCCTGCTTACCGCCCTCAGGGCCGTGGTCGGCGACACCCTGACGCTCGGCCAAGCCCGGTTCGTCATCGACGCCACAGTCAGCAACATCCCGGGCGACATCGGGGTGGCCACCTCGATCGGCCCTCGGGTCTTCATTGCCGCCGCCGATCTTCCGGCCACCAACCTGCTGCAGTTCGGATCGCGGGCGGAGTACGAGGTGTTCGTCAAGCTCCCCGATCCAACCAAGGCCCAGACCATTGCCGACCAACGGCGCTTGCCGCTCCGGGAAATTCGCTACCGGATCCGGACGGTGGAGGACGATCGCGAGAACCTCACCGACTCGCTGACCCGGCTCGGCAACTACCTCGGGCTGGTGGCCCTGGTGGCGCTGTTGCTCGGCGGCCTCGGCGTGGCCAGCGCCACCCATTTGTTCATCCGGAAGAAACTCGACACGATCGCGGTCCTTCGGTGCCTGGGCGCCACGTCGGCCCAGGTGTTCCTGGCGTACCTGGTCCAGGCACTCGCCATGGGAGCGTTAGGCAGCCTGGTTGGGGCGGCGCTCGGGGTCAGCATTCAGCAGCTGCTGCCTTTCTTGGTGAAGGATTTCCTGCCGGTCGATGTCAAGGTCGCCATGGCACCCCAATCCCTGATCGTCGGGATCGGGCTCGGACTCTGGGTGGCCCTCGTCTTTGCCTTGCTGCCGCTGCTTGGGGTCCGCCGGGTCTCGCCGCTCGTGACCTTGAGGAGTGCCTACGAACCGGCCCCGGGCCGGGCCGACCCGTTGGCCTGGGCCGCATTCGGGCTCCTGGCATTGAGCGTCATCGGACTCTCGGCGGTTCAGGTCCAAAATCTCCGCGACGGGGCGATCTTCGCCGGCGGTGTCGGCGTGGTGGTGTTGGTCCTCTGGCTCGCCGCGCTCGGGCTGATCGCGGCCCTGCGGCGATGGTTTCCGCGGCGGTTGCCCTATCTGTACCGACAAGGATTGGCCAACCTCTACCGGCCGTCCAACCAAACCGCCACGGTCGTGCTGGCCCTCGGTTTCGGGGCGTTTCTGTTGGCCACGCTGTTCCTGGTCCAGCACAATCTGCTCCGGGAATTCCAGGTCGGTGGCGACACCAGCGCCGCCGGGCGCCCGAACCTGATGTTTTTCGATATCCAGCGCGACCAGGCGGCGGGCGTCGACTCCGTTCTCACAGCGGCCGGTCATCCCGGGAGCGCCCCGGTGCCGATCGTGCCGATGCGAGTCGCCTCGCTCAAGGGCGTACCGGTACCGGTGGTTCCCGACAGCGTACCCCGCGACACCACCGAGGCCGAGGAAGAAGCGCCCCGCCAGCGCCGGCCGGGCGGGTGGGCCGTCCGCCGCGAGTATCGCTCGACCTACCGCGATTCGATCACCGACAGCGAAAAGCTGGTGGCCGGCACCTGGTGGTCGGGTCCTCGCGGCGACGGACCCGCCCGGATTTCGGTGGATGCCGACCTGGCCCGCGACCTCGGCGTGACGATTGGGGACGAGATCGTCTGGGACGTCCAGGGCGTGCAGGTACCCAGCAAAGTCGTCAACCTGCGCCAGATCGACTGGGGGCGATTCCAAACCAACTTCTTCATCGTCTTCGAATCCGGAGTCCTCGAACAAGCGCCCCAGATGCTGGTGACCTTGACCCGGGTCGACAGCGCCGCCGTCCGCGGCCAAGTGCAACGCCAGATTGCCGAGCAATTCCCCAACGTGGCGGCCATCGATCTCTCCCAGATCCAAGAAGCGATCGAAGGGGTCCTGGCCAAGGCCGCCCTCGCCGTCCGGTTTCTGGCCCTGTTCAGCGTGGCGGCCGGCACCATCGTGCTGATCGGAGCGGTCACGACGGCCCGGCTCCAGCGGCTTCGCGAAGGCGTCTTGCTCAAGACCCTGGGCGCCACTCGCCGCCAAGTTCTCCGGATCTTGGTGGCGGAATACGTCGCGCTCGGCCTGCTGGCCGCGACCGTAGCCATCGTACTGTCGGCCGTGGCAGGATGGGCCTTGGCCAAATGGGTCTTCGAGGCCCGCTATGACCTGCCGTTGGGTTCGCTGACCGGCTTGACCGCTCTGCTCGTCCTCCTCACGTTGCTGGTTGGATTGTGGAGCAGCGCCGAGGTTCTCAAGCGACCGCCGCTGGCGGTGCTCCGCTCCGACACTTAGGAGATGACCATGCTCGCCATTGATCTTCGCGGCAAACGCGCCTTCGTCGCTGGAGTGGCCGATGACGGGGGCTTTGGATTTGCCATCGCCAAGGCGCTGGTGGAAGCCGGGGCCACGGTGTGCGTCGGAACCTGGCCGCCCGCCATGGGCATTTTCGAGAAGATGCTCGACCGCGGCAAGATGGATGACTCGATGACCCTCGCCGCCGGGACCAAGTTGGTTTTCGAACGGATCTATCCCCTCGACGCGGCCTTTGACGTCCTGGAAGACGCGCCGGCCGAAGTCCGGGAGAACAAGCGATACAAGGAGCGGGGCGATTTCTCGATTCGGGGCCTCACGGATCGGCTCGCGGCGGATTTCGGACCCTCGTGCCTCGACATCGTGGTCCATAGCTTGGCCAACGGACCGGAAGTGAAGTCGCCCCTGCTGGACACCAGCCGCCAGGGCTACCTGGCCGCCATCAGCGTCAGCGCCTACAGCAACATCTCCCTGGTCCGCCATCTGGCGCCCCTGATGCGGCCGAATGGGTCGTTTCTCTCGCTCACCTACATGGCGAGCGAGCGGGTCATCCCGGGCTATGGCGGCGGCATGTCGTCGGCCAAGGCGGCCCTCGAGTCCGACACCCGGACGTTGGCATTCGAAGCCGGCCGGCGGTTCGGGGTCCGGGTCAATACGATTTCGGCCGGACCCTATGCTTCCCGAGCGGCCAGCGCCATCGGGTTGATCGACCGGATGATCAGCTACACCAAACAGCACAGCCCGCTGACCCGGGAGTTCGAGGCCACCGATGTCGGGAACGCCGCGGCGTTCCTGGCCAGTCCGTTGGCCGCCGGGATCACCGGTACGGTCATGTACGTCGACAACGGGTACCATGCCATGGGCATGGGGGTCGAGGTGCCGACGCCGCCGGCGGCGACCGAGTGAACGCCCGAACGGTCCTGGCGATGGCCGGGCTGGCCGGCGCGTTAGGCGTCGGGCTCGGCGCCTTCGGGGCCCACCTGCTGGCGGCCCGTCTCGCCCCCGCCGATCTCGCCATCTTCGAAACCGCCGCCCGCTATCAGATGTTCCACGCCGTGGCGCTGCTCGGGCTCGCGGCGTGGATCGAGCGGCACCCGGCGCCCCGTCTCAGCTGGGCGGCGCGAGCGTTTGGATCGGGGATTTTGGTCTTTTCCGGAAGCCTCTACGCGCTGGTCCTGACCGGCCATCGGTGGCTCGGTGCCGTCACGCCGGTCGGCGGGGTCGCCCTGATCGCCGGGTGGATCCTGGTCATGGCCGAAGGGGCCTCCACCATGGATCGCACCGGGTGACCACACCGCGGTACCTCCCGCTCCTCAACCAGCTCGATCGGTGGCAGGCCGGCGCCGCGGCCCGCCATCCCGGGGTGATTCCCTGCCGGTCGGGGTGCACGGCCTGTTGCCTGGGGCCCTTTGACATCTCGGTAGCCGATGCGGCACTGGTCGCCCTGGCCGTGAGCCGGCTTGATTCGACGGTGAGGGCCGGCGTCCTGGCCCGGGCCGAGGCCCAAGTCGCCCTGATGAACCGACTCGAACCGTCGTGGGGCCGGCCATACGACGTCGCCGCCATCGGAGAGGCACGATTCGACCAACTGACCGACGCCCTCGCGACGGAACCCTGCCCCGCCCTCGACGACCAGGGTGCTTGTACGATTTACGAGCACCGGCCTTTCGTCTGTCGGGTCATGGGTCTCGGCATGGTCATCGAGTCCGGCGATGTGATCGAAAACGGATGCCCGATCCAGGACCAATTCCCCACCTATGCCGCCCTCCCCGCCGAGCCGTTCCGATTGGAAGCGTTCGAGACCGGCGAGGACGAGGCCAAGGGCGCGGCGGCAGGGTCGTTGTTTGGCGACGAATCCCGGGGCAACTACGAAACCACCATTGCCGCGGCCATCACGACCTGGCGCGATTCGGCGCCGGCTGACAGCTTGTAGGCATGAACGCGCTCAAGGATTTGATCCACGGAACCGGGTCGCACGTCGACCCAATCGCGGCCGTCGAGGACCTGACCTGGGAACTCGCGGGGCGACGGGTGCTCCATTTGCCCCATACCATCTGGCAGCAGGGCGGCCACCTCAACTACTGGATCGATTTCGGTCTGAAGGCGATCGAAGGGGCCCGGCCGAACCCCCCGAAGACGACGTGGTGTGGCGCCATGAATTGGCCCTGCTCCGGACCAACCTCGATCAGATGACGACCCTGGCCGATGCCCGGGCTTCGACCCTGAGCCGAATCGTGAGCCCCAAGGCGGGTAGCACGGTCGAGTCAGTGCTCTGGCAGTTGATGACACATAACAGCTATCACCGCGGTCAGATCATCCAACTCCGATACGCGTTAGGGCAGTGGCCGAGGACGGCCGCCGGCCCGGGCTGAGACGACCCGCCTGGCAATATCGGGAAAGTCGGTGAAGAAGCCGTCCACCCCGAGTTCCACCATTCGCCGGACTTCCGCTTCCGGATCCCCGTCATAGCCTTTCGGCAGGAAGGACGAATCGGCCCGGAGCGTCCAGACATGGACGAAGAGCCCCGCCGCGTGGGCATCCGCCACCAACGACGTGGGCAGGCCGAGGCGGCCATCCGGCTCGATCGGCTGGATCAAATCTTTCGAGGGGCCGATCCCGTCGGCAAACGTCGCGATCTCCCGGAGGCCGGCCGGCGTAGTCAGCGGTCCGGCCGCCTCGATCAAGAGAACCAGTCGAAGTTTGGTGTGCCCACGGGCGGCGCGCAGGTTGCCTGACTCGAACGACTGAACGAAAACCGGATCGGAGGGACCCCGATATCCGTGCCGCGCCAAGACCGACAGCAAGGAGTCCGTGATCGGAAGACCGAGTGACCCATGATAGGTCGGATGCTTGGTTTCGGGATAGACGCCGATCCGCCGGCCGAGCCGCCGCTCTTCCTGGCGGACCAACCCAAGAATTTCCTCGAACGTCGGCACGTCGAACTGGCCGTCGAACCGGTGGGACCGAAACGCCAGGCGCTCCCGGGCGCGGAGCGTTTTGATCTCGGCCAGCGTGAAATCTTCGACGAACCAGCCGGTCGTCGACTGGCCGTCGATCACCTTGGTGCGTTGACGGTCGGGGAACTTCCGCGCGGCGTCGGTGGTGGCGCCGAGCTCATTTTCGTGGCGCGCCACCAGGATCCGGTCCCGAGTCATGACCAGGTCCGGTTCGATCACGTCGGCGCCCTGCGCAATCGCCAGACGATATGATTCGAGCGTGTGCTCCGGCCGGTAGCCGCTGGCCCCCCGGTGGCCGATGATCAACGGCGGCCCGGCCTGACTCATCACCAATGCCAACAAACCAATGACTTCCATCGGAACCTCCCGGACGAATCTTGGCGGGCAGTCGTCACGATCGGGTCACCAGGCCTCAGCTGACGCCGGGCGCGGTAATACTCTTGACCAGCCGGAACATGAACTCGAGACCCTGGTAGAACGCTTCGGCCGAAATCTTTTCATTCATCCCGTGGGCGTTGGGGTCGGTGTAGAACAAGCCGGAAACCCCATAGGTCGGGATGCCGGAATTCCTTAGGTACACACCGTCGGTGGCCCCGGTGCTCATCGTCGGAATGATCGGCACCCCGGGCCACAACTGACCCGACACCCGCTCGATCTGTCCCATGAGATCCGCCGTCAGCGGGGAGGGAGGCGTGTTGCGGGCGGTGCCCTGCTCGGTGATGGTGACCTTGGGGTTGGCAACGACTCGTTCGAGGGTTCGCTGGACGTCCTCCGGAGACTCGTCAGGCAGGACCCGGCAATTGACGTGGGCCCGGGCCCGCTGCGGCAGCGCATTCCGCGCATGGCCGCCCTCGAGCATCGTCGCGACACAGGTGGTTCTAAGCTGGGAGTTGTACCGCGGATCTTCGGACAAGACGCGGGCGGCCTCCGCATCGGCTGGATTGTTGGCGATCGCCGTCATGGCGGCCGACACCCGGCCCTGGGTCACGGCCGCGGACCGGGCAAAGTAAGCCTTGGTGATTTCGTTGAGACGGACCGGGAAGTCGAAGCCGCCGAGCTTGACGAGGGCGTCGGCCAAGTGGGTGATGGCGTTGTCCTTGACCGGAACGGAGCTGTGACCGCCCGAGTTGGTGCTTTCGAGGACGAAACTCGCCACCTTCTTTTCGCTGGCCTGCACGTCGTTGGAGAGCTTGACGCCGTCGCGAACCCGGCCCCCGCCGCCCTCATTGAAGGCGAACTCGGCATCGATCAGGGCCCGCCGGTTCTGGAGCAGCCACTCGACGCCGTTGGCAGGGCCGCCTTCCTCATCGGCCGTGAGGGCCACGATGATGTCCCGGTCGGGCACGAAGCCCTCCGCCTTCATCCGCATGATCAGGGCGAGATGGATGGCGGCTTCGTCCTTGTTGTCCGCCACGCCGCGCCCGTAAAAGACGCCATCCTTCTCAGTGAAGGTGTACGGCGGGAGGGTCCAGTCTTCCGGCTTCGCCTCGACGACATCGATGTGGGACAGCAACAGAATCGGCTTCTTCCCGGTGGGCCGGCCACGGAGCCGCGCCACGAGATTGCCCTTCCGGGTCACATGCTCCACGACCACGACATCCGAATCCGGAAAGCCGGCAGCCTTGAGCCGGGCGGCCATCGCGTGGGCCGCCTTGGCGGTACTCCCGACACTCTCCGACGTATTGATCTCGACCAACTCCCGCAACAGATCACGAGCGGTTTGTTCAAAGCGACCCAGTGGCTTGGGCGCTTGGGCTGATCCGGATCGCGAGGCCACCAGGGCCAGGATCAGGATCAGCACGAAGGGACTCCGGGTCGTCATAGGGGCTCCAGGCTTCTCGGGTTCGGTCGGGGGCAGGGCAAACGACAATGCGGCGGGACACCGGGGCGGGCCTTGCACCCGCCCCCACGGTCAGGTGGACTAGAAGGACGCCTTGAGCCAAAGGATCTCGAGTACAATCAACCCCATGATAACCGCCGCCGCCAGGATGATCGGCCAGACGAAGAGGTTGGTGAACAACTTCGAGTCCTGTTTCAAGTGCATGTAGAACATGGCCACCAGCGCGAACTTGGCCGCCGACAGAATCAGCAGGATCGGCACGACCAGCGGCTCGACCAGCGCATGCAGGGGCCAGGTTGGCCGACGGCCTACTTCGTACGCCAGAACCTCGAGGGCGGTGAGGACAAAGAGCACCACCGCCACCTTGAGGTACAACGCCGGGGTCGGATGAGAGTGATCCCCGGCAGCGTGTCCCTCTGTTGCATGAGCGTGCATTCGATGGTATCCCGGTTAGCGCATCAGGTAGACGACGGGGAAGATCACGATCCAGACCACGTCGACGAAGTGCCAGTAGAGCGCGGCCATCTCCAGATTGAGCGACTTCTCGGGCGGCACCTTGCCGCGAACCGCCAGGATCAACATGGTCGTGAGCCAAATGCCGCCAAGGGTCACGTGGGCGCCATGAAATCCGGTCAGCGTGTAGAAGGTCGAGCCGAACAGATTGGTACTGTACCCGAGTCCCTTGTGGTAGAAATGATTGAACTCGTAGACCTGCATCCCGATGAAGAACAAGCCGCAGATCACCGTGGCCGTGAGCCAGGTCAGCAGCGCTTTCCGGTCGCCCCGCTGGGCACCGTTCAGCGCCAGCACGACGAAGAAGGAACTGAACAGGAGGACCGCGGTGCCGAAGGTCACCAAAGGAATCGAGAAGATCGGGTCGCAGGCCTGCATCTTCCCGTGCAGCATGCACTGCGACTCCTCATGCGGAAGCGGCCCGACCAGGCTCTTCCCGCGGTACACGAGGTAGGTCGAGATCAGGGAAGCGAAGAACAGGCATTCGGAGCCGATGAAGGCCCAAATCGCCACCTTCCGGCTGTTGAGGCCGGTTGCGGTCCAGTGGTGCTCGTCGATTTCGCCAGGGGCGGGGGCAGTAGCAGCGTGAGCCACGGTATCTAGTCTCCGAATTCCTGGTTAGTGCCCGGTCGGCTCGAAAGCCCACTTGAACGCGCCGACGAACAGCAGCAGCGCGCTCGCGATCGTGGCCATCCACCAATGCGGCCACAGTCGGACGAATAGCAAACTCCCGAGCACCAAATTGACCCCGATCGCAGTAACCAACGGCCAGTACGAAGGATTCGGCATCGGGATGTCGGCGCCGCTGACCAGGGCCGGCTCCGGCAAATGCCCGCCAGCCGCCCGGCGAGCATCCCACTGGGGCATCGAGCTGCCGACCACCGGGAGCTTCGGGAAGTTGAATTCCTGCGGCGGCGACGGAATCGACCACTCGAGGGTGGCGCCGTGCCACGGATCGGCCGGGGCGTTGGCCGGCCCCATCCACGTCTTGATGATATTGACGATGAACACCAGGAACGCCGCCGCGATCAAGAAGGCACCCACCGTCTCGATCTGGTTCCAAAACTCGAAATTGAGGCCCTCGGGATAGGTGTACACCCGGCGAGGCATCCCGTTGAGGCCAAGGATATGCATTGGGAAGAACGTGACGTTCATACCGACGAACATCAGCCAGAAGTGGACTTTGCCAAGCCCCTCATCGAGCAACCGGCCGAACATCTTCGGCCACCAATAGTAGGCGCCCGAGGTGAGCCCGAAGATCGATCCGCCGAACAAGACGTAGTGGAAGTGGGCCACGATGAAATAGGTGTCGGTCTGCTGAAGGTCGGCCGGCGGCGAGGCGTGCATCACGCCCGACAACCCGCCGATGATGAACAGCGCCACCATGGCGATCGAAAACATCATCGCCGAGGTGTACCGGAGCGACCCGCCCCACATGGTCCCGATCCAGTTGAAGATCTTGACCCCGGTCGGGATCGCGATCACCATCGTCGCGAGCGAAAAAAACGTGTCGGCAAACGGCCCCATGCCGGTCGCGAACATGTGATGGCTCCAGACCCCGAAGCCGACGAACCCGATGAAGATGCCCGAGAACACCATGGCGGTGTATCCGAACAGCGGCTTCCGGGAAAAAACCGGCAGCACCTCCGACGCAATCCCGAAGGCCGGCAAGATCAGGATGTACACTTCCGGGTGGCCGAAAATCCAGAACAAGTGCTGCCACATGATCGGATCGCCGCCGCCATCTGGCATGAAGAAGCTCGACCCGAAGTTCCGGTCCATCATCAGGTACACCAACGCCACCGTGATGACCGGGAAGGCGAGCAGCAACAGCACTTGGACGACGAAGCTCATCCAAACGAACATCGGCATCCGGAGCAGCTTCATGCCCGGCGCCCGGAGGTTGACGATCGTCACGAAGAAATTGAGGGCCGCGGCAATGGATGCGATGCCGAGGATTTGCAGGCCAATAACCCAGAAGTCGATGTTCATGCCCGGCGACGGCGCGGCGGCGGTGGCTTCCATGACCCGGCTGCTGGTCAGGTTGGCATAGCCGAACCACCCCCCATCGGGCGGCGCGCCCACCAGAAAGCTGACGTTGATGAAGATGCCGCCCAGCAGGAACACCCAGTAACTGAAGGCGTTGAGCCGCGGAAACGCCACGTCCCGGGCCCCAATCTGGATCGGGATGAAGTAGTTGAAGAAGGCGGCACTCAGCGGCATCACACCCAAGAAGATCATGGTGGTGCCGTGCATCGTGAAGAGCGCGTTGTAGGTATCCGGATCGACCAACTTGCCGTTCGGCCCCATCAACTGGAGCCGCAGGATCAGGGCTTCAACGCCGCCGAGGAGAAAGAAGATGAACGCGGTGGCGCCATAGAGAATGCCGATCCGCTTGTGGTCGACCGTCGTGATCCAGCTCCACAACCCGGTCTTGGGAAAATTGTGCGCCGTCGCGGGCGCGCGGTGCTCGAGTACCGAGGTAGCCATGGTCGTCGTTCCTCGCCTTACTTGTGCATGCGGAGATAGGCCACCAAGGCCGTAATCTCCGTTTCAGTCAACGGGCGCGGAAGAATCATGTGACTTCCCTGCTTCATGCCCTGGGGATCCCGAAGCCACCTCGCCAAGTTGGTCGGAGTGTTCTCGTACATGTTGGCGCCGATCGTGGTGCGGGCGCCAAGGTGGCTCAGATTCGGGCCCCGGAGCTTCAGCGCCCCGGCGAGCGGAGTCCCGACCATCGCGTGGCAGCTGATGCAACCTCCGGCAAGGAACGCCGCCTGACCCTTGGTGTGAATGGTGTCGGTCTTCCAGGCGCTGTCGAGCCCGGGATCGACCTTGGCCCCGTTCACCAGCGGCGACCCGACTCGGCTGGCGACAACCCATTGATCAAAATCCGCTTGGCTCTTGACGATGACCCGAAGGCCCATCCGGGCATGTTGAATCCCGCAGAGCTCGGCACACTGCCCCGTGTAGTCGCCGACCGTGTCGGCCGTAAACCAGAGCGGGTTGACCTTCTTGAACTTGGTCTTGGAGAAGATCGGGAAGACATCGCGCTTCGACGCCAACTGCGGCGACCAGAAGCTGTGGAGCACATCCGCGCTCCACATCCGAAGCCCCACCATCTTGCCCTGGGGCACCACCAACTCATTGGCGGTCACGACGCCGAGCTTCGGATACCGGTATTCCCACCACCACTGATGGCCGATGACCTCAACCTCAACCTCGGGGTTCGGGGCCGGCAATGAGGTCTTGAAGATGGTTCGAACGGTCGGAATCGCGATAAAGACCAGGATGATGGCGGGAATCACGGTCCAGGCAATCTCGATCGTGGTGTTACCGTGGCTCTGCTCCGGCTTCGGATCGTTCGGCTTGGCCCGGAACCGCCAGAGGGCATACACCAACGCGCCTTCCACCAGGACAAACACCGCGGCCGCCCACCAGAACGTGGTGCGGAACAGGCTGTCGATCATCCGGGTGATGTCGGATGCCGGAGCGAGAGTGGTCTGCGGGTAGTCCTTCGCGCAGGCCGCCACAAACACCAAAAGTCCGAGCCCGAGGGCCCGAGCCAGCCACGCGCGCCACGCGCGTACGGGGCGACTATCCATGCGGTTTGCGTCCAAATTGTGGGGACAGAGCCGAGCCTGCATCGACCGGATGAGGCGCGCGGAAGGTTAGTCTACCCAACAAGTTGCGTCAAGAAATGGCAGCCGGGTTCGGGAATTGGCGTCCCACCCGGGCCGAACGGCCCTCCCCGGCCCGGTTTCGCTCCCGTCCCGAAGTTGGTATCTTTATGTCTGATTGATACTTGACGCCCGGCTGGTTTCCCCCGCCGGGCGGACTTCTTTTGGGCCCGGCAGCCGACATGATCCAGGAAATGCGGGAAAAACTTGGCAAGGAGATCGAGGCGTTGAGCCATGAGCTCACCGTCACCTTGCCCCAGGCCATCGCCACCGCCGTCGCGATGGGCGACCTCCGCGAGAACTCGGAATACAAGGCCGCCCTCGAGCGTCAACAACTGGTCCAGGCCCGCCTCGGGCAATTGCATCTTCGCCTGTCCCAACTGGCCCAGCTCGCTAATACCGAAGCCCCGACCGACCGGGTCGGCCTCGGGTCGAAGGTCACCGTCACCGACCTCGAAACCGACGAAACCGAGACCTTCCATCTGGTCTTGGCCGAGATGATGGACATCGATGCCGGCCACATCTCCCTGATGTCACCCCTCGGCCGGGCCCTGGTAGACCGGAAGGTGGGGGAGGAAGTGTCCCTCCGCCTGCCAACCATGTCCCGCAAGCTCCGGCTGATCGAATTGATTACCGTCCACCAGACGAAGTAGGGTATGGATTTTCCCCCAAAGAAGATTCTGGTCGTGGGCGATCGGGTCCTCATCACCCCGAACGACGGAGAAGAGCGGACCCGGGTCGGACTCTACCTGCCGGCCACCGCCATCGACACCCAGCAGGTCCAGAGCGGACTGATCGTCGCGACCGGCCAGGGCGACCCGGTGGCCGACCTCTCGACCTTCGATGAGGAGCCGTGGCGCGCCATGGAAAAGACCCCCCGCTTCCGCCCGATGCAGGCCCGGGTCGGCGACCAGGCGATCTTCTTCCGCAAAGCGGCGGTCGAAATCAGCTTCGAAGACAAGAAGTACCTGGTGGTGCCGCAGGCCGCCATTCTGGTGCTGGTGCGCGACGAGATCCCAATCTAGAGATGACCGCGTTTCCGCCTCCCCGGACCTTGTTCTCCCGGGCGCTCCGGCTTCGGTGTCCGGTCTGCGGCGGTCACCCAATCTTCGTGAGCTGGTTTACGGTCTGCCCGTGCTGTCCGGTCTGCGGCTTCCGCCTGGATCGCCATGAGCCCGGCTACTGGCTCGGCAGTTACACGATCAATCTGTTTGCCACCGAAGCCGCCTTCTGCGCCTTTTTTGCCACTGCCATGGTGGCGACCTGGCCCGCCGTGCCGTGGAACGCGCTGCTGGCGGGCGGACTCCTGACGGTCGGGCTGACCCCGGTCCTGATTTTCCCGTTCACCAAGACCGTCTACCTCGCGATCGATCTCTGTTTTCGGCCGCCCGCCCCACCCGATCTCGCCACGCCGATCGAGCGGGGGTTTGTGGCACCGCCTACAACCCGCTGACCGTTCCCGGAACCGGGCGGAGCCGCCGCCAGCCGGCCCGAATCCCCAAAACCCCAAGCCCCGCGAGCACCACCACCGGGATCAGGCCGCCAGCCATCGCGATCCCCCCGGCAATCACCGCCACGAAGTTCCGCCAGCCTCAGGGCACGGCCTTGGGCCTGCACGTCCCGTCGGGCGCCCGGACGGTGGGGTACTTGATTCCCAGTTGCTCGAGGTAGGTCCCATACTTGGTTGGATCGTAGTAAAACGGCCGGAGCTGATCACGATACTTACCCAAGATGCCCGCATTGAGGTGGGTCGCGGGCCGGTCATCCGGGCGGATCAGGGGCTGGTACTTCACGTCCTTGGTTTGGACGTTCTTGAAATAGTCCCACGCATCGGCGATCAGCTTCGGGGTGAGCAAGATGTCGAGCATGGTCATGGCCATGGCTTTGGCCCCCGCAGTGGCGCCCTGATGGGCCACCGGAGTGGCCATGGCGATGGCGTCGGTCCAGTTGTGCCCGGGCAAGCCTGGAACGTTGGACGGGAACCCGAGGGTCACCGAAGGCAGGGTCCAGGTTACGTCCCCGATATCGTCGGAGCCGCCCCCCTTCATGTTTTCCATCTTGGGGGGCGTCTGCAGAGTGTCGGACACGGTGCTGTCGAGGCCCTCGACCTTGACCTGCATTTCCGTTTGGAGCGCCTTGGCAAACCGCTGGTCCTCGGCCGACCACTTCGGCATCCCCACCTGCTTGACGTTCTCCAGCATGGCCAGGGCTATGGGCTTGTTGTGGTGATTGGGCCAAGCCGAGCCTAGCACCCGGACCGGTTCGAGGGTGGTACCGGTCATCATCGCGGCGCCCTGCGCCACCGAATCGCCGATGGCCCAGAGGGTCTTGATGCTCGGAAAGTCGAGCTCCCGGAAGTAGTACCACACCGAGGCCACTTGGGGGACGACGTTGGGCTGGTCGCCGCCGTTGGTCACCACATAGTGCGACCGATGCGGGAGCCGAAGGTGCTCTCGGCGGTAATTCCAGCCGACGTTCATCAGCTCCACGGCATCCGCGGCGCTCCGCCCCCGCCAGGGCGCCCCGGCCGAGTGGGCCGACTGGCCCCGGAAGGTGTACTCGACCGAGACGAGGCCGGTACCGTCCGGCTGGCCCCAGGCAACGCCGAACTTGCTACTGACGTGGCTGAAAATGTTGATGTCGACGTCACGGAACAGACCGGCCCTGACGTAGTAGGCCTTGGTCCCAATTTGCTCTTCGGCCACCCCGGGCCAGAGCTTCAAGGTCCCTGGGATCTTGTCTCGCTCCATCAGCCGCTTCACCGCGAGGGCCGCCGTAATATTGAGCGGCACGCCCGCGTTATGACCTTCACCGTGGCCCGGACCGCCCGGCACCAGCGGCGCTCGACAGGCGACCCCCGGCATCTGTGACGCCTGGGGGATCCCGTCGATATCGGAGCCTAACGAAATGACCGGTTTGCCTGAGCCCCAGGTCGCCACCCAGGCCGTGGGAATCCCGGCATAGTTCTCCTCGACGGTGAAGCCTTCTTTCCGAAGGATGCTCACCAGGTACTTCGAGGTTTCGAACTCCTGAAAGCCGAGCTCTCCGAAACTGAAGACCTGGTCGACCATTTCCTGGGTGAACTTGGCCCGGTCCTGGACGTCGGCGGCCACATCCTGCTTGAGCTTGGCGAGCCGGGGATCGGGCCGGGACGGTTTCGTTTGCGCCGCGGCCGCCGATGCGGCGGTGGCGAGGAGGAGGATCGTGTGTCTCATGGGGTTGCCTTGGCGCCGCAACTGCCGTCGGCGGCTCGAACGGTGGGATACTTGATGCCAAGCTGATCGAGATAGGTCGGGTACTTGGCGGCGTCGTAGTAGAACGGCCGCATTTGATCGCGGAACCGGGCCAGGATCGGCCCATTGAGTTCAGTCGCGGGCCGGTCCTCCGGACGAACGAGGGACTCGTATTTCGTGTCTTTGGTTTGGACGTTCCGGTAGTAGTCCCACGCGTCGGACACCAATTTCGGCGTGGTCAGCACATCGAGCATCGTGAGCGCGAGGGCTTTGGCGCCGGCGGTGGCACCCTTGTGGGCAATCGGGGTGGCCATGGCGATGGCGTCGGCCCAATTGTGGCCCGGGGTGCCCGGGACGTTCGACGGGTAGAGCAGCTGCACGGTCGGAACAGCCCACGAGACATCGCCGATGTCGTCGGACCCGCCGCCTTTGCGATCGGCGTCTTTGGGCGGCGCATCGAGCCCGCGGGCCAAGGTGTCGAGTCCCTGTTCCGTTTGCCCCATTTCGTGCTGGATCGCCTTGGCAAATCGAACATCATCGGCCGACCACTTCGGCATCCCGACCCGCTGGACGTTGGCCGCCAACGCCTCGGCGACGGGTTTGTTGAAGTGCGGCGGCCACGCGGCGCCGAGCACGCGGACACTGGAGAGCTTGGTGCCGGTCATCAGGGCCGCGCCGGCGGCCACCGAATCGGCAATGGCCCAGAGGTCGCGGATCTTCGGGGCTTCGAGCTCGCGGAGGAAGTACCAAACCGAGGCGGTCGAGGGCACTACGTTCGGCTGGTCGCCGCCGTCCCGAACCACATAGTGGGAACGGTGTTCGAGCCGGAGGTGTTCGCGCCGGTAGTTCCAGCCGACGTTCATCAACTCGACGGCATCGAGCGCGCTCCGGCCCCGCCAGGGCGCCCCCGCGCCGTGAGCGCTGATACCCTGAAAGGAATAGAGGACCGAGACGAGGCCGCTGTATTCGTTCGGGGCGCCCCACGGCGTCGAGAAGTTGTCACCGACGTGGGTGAAGAAGCTGATGTCGACGTCTTTGAAGAGCCCGGCCCGGGTAAAGAACGCCTTCCCGCCGAGCTGTTCCTCGGCCACCCCCGGCCAGATCTTGATCGTGCCGGAGAGCTTCTCGCGCTCCATCAGCTTCTTGACCGCGAGCGCCGCGGTGACGACCACCGCCTGGCCGGAATTGTGCCCTTCGCCGTGGCCGGGGGCGCCGGGAATCATCGGCTGGCGGCAGGCCACACCCGGCACCTGCGAGGCTTGAGGAATCCCGTCGATATCGGAGCCCACCGCGATGACCGGTTTCCCGGCGCCCCAGGTGGCCACCCAGCCGGTCGGCATCCCGGCGTAGTTCTCCTCCACCGTAAAGCCCTCTTTGCGGAGGAGCGCCACCAAGTACTTCGAGGTTTCGAATTCCTGGAAGCCGAGTTCGCCGTAGCTGAAGATCTGGTCGTTGATCTCTTGGGTCAGTTTGGCGCGGGCATCGACATCGGCCACGAGCGATTTCTTGAGCGACTCAACCCGGGGATCCGGCCGAGCCGCCGGCTTCTGCGCCAAGAGCGGCATGGCAACGGACGTGATCAGGGTACATAACGAAAGGGCCCTTCGCATGGCGGGGTTCAAGCTCCGAATTGGTCTGATCTGGAACTGGCGGCGACCCTCAATTATGGCTCCCCGCCGGACGGCGCGCCACGGGGACCGGACTCAGGGGGCCCGATCGCGCAAATAGGTGTTCACGAAGTGCTGAAGACCCTCGGCCTCGAATCGCTCGGGTTCCCAAGGCGAGCCGTCGACTCGGTCGGGATGAAGGAAGAGATAGGCGCAGGCGTCGAGGGCGCTGGCGTCATCGAGCTCGACCGAGACCGGAATCCGACCATAGGTTTTACCTGCGTCCTCGAACCGGTCCAGTGTCGCAAGGTCGGAGGCGGAAACGTCGAGGTAGAGAACGCCGGGGACGGCGCTTTGCGCGGGCCCGCGCAGCAGTGCCGGGTAGACCTCGTTGCCGACCCGGACCCGGACGAACCCCCGGATCGTGGCGGCCCGGGCCTGGTAGCCGCCCGCAACGACCCGATCCCAGACTTGGCGGTACATCAGGGAGCCATAGGTAAAGACGTGCATGGTTCGGCCTCGGCTAGCGGTCTTGAACCCTCCGAAAGAAGATCATCCCGCCCTCCATCCGAAAGGGCTCTGCCGAAACCAAAACCGAATCCGAAGAAGACCGGTCTTGCCCCCGCCTGGCCCGCGCGCCACTCTTATATAGAGCCGCCGGGACCCCCCGGGGCCGCAACCCGACTGGAAAGGGAACCCGATCATGAACTCGATCCGAGAAACGGCGGAGCAGTTCTTCGACGCGTGCGAGACCGGCAAAGGATGGGCGGTCTGCCGCCAGTATTGCCGTCCGGATGCAACCTTCTCGGCCCAAGCCGACGCGCTGGCGGCGGTGACGACGGTGGAGGGTTACACGGAGTGGATGAAGGGCATGTTCACTCCGGCGCCCGACGCGAGTTACGAAATCCGTTCGTTCGCGGTGGACGAACAGCGCGGGAACGTCATCGGGTTCGCGATCTTCCGGGGCACCCACACCGGCCCGGGTGGGCCAGTTCCGCCGACCGGCAAGCGAGTCGAGGCGGACTACGTCTACATCATGGATTTCGAGGGCGGCAAGATTCGCCACCTGACCAAGGTGTGGAACGATGCCTTCAGTCTCAAGCAATTAGGCTGGATGTAAACCGGCTCAGGCTGGGGGGCGTTTCGCCACCAGCGTCAGGATCGAGTAGACCGCACAGACCTCCTGGTCGTGATTGGTCACCTCGACATCCCACTCGACCACGCCTTGCGGCACGCCATCGGGCGGCGTGTCCTTGGCGGTCTTCTGCTTGCAGGTAAACCGGACCTGAATGGTATCGCCGGGGTAGACGGGCTTGGTGAAGCGGAGCCGCTCGAGCCCGTAGTTGGCCAGCACCGGCCCCTTCGGCGGATACACGAACAACCCAGCCGCGGCCGAGAGCACGAAATAGCCATGCGCTACCCGGCGCCCGAACAGGGA
>SHZU01000014.1 GCA_009692115.1 Gemmatimonadota bacterium
GGTGGCGTCGCCCACTTCACGGCGGGAGAGGCTGTTGACGATATGGACGATGGTCTGGGTCTCGAGGTCATGGATCACGACCTCGGCGAACGGAAACAGCAGGACGGCAATGCCGTCGGCGAGCGGCCGGGTGCGTGCGAGGAGGAGGCGTTGGGCCGTGGTCTGACCGGTGCGGGTGCCAGTGGCCTTGGGGGCTTTTGACATTGAAAGTCCACAATAGACGCTTGAGTCCAGTTCCGTCAAGGCACCTGCCCCGCGCCGACGATGCCGAGCGGAAGACGGCCTCGGCACCACGAACTACATTTCGGTTGGGCTGGCCGTGTCCTGGTGGCGCCGTCGTGAATCAGCGGTCTAGACCCCGGACGGCCGGACGGCGTCCAAGCAAGCGTCCTCCCAACCGGATCCAACCCATGTCTCGTTCGCCATTCCGTCCGTCCGGGCTCGCCGTGACCGTGACCGCGACCCTCGCGCTGGGGACCGCGATGGCGGAGGAGGAAAAGGGCTCGATCCGGGTGGGAAAACTCGCCGACCTCGTAGTGCCCACCAAGAACAGCATGACGGTTCCCGAAGACGAGAGCCCGACGGCGCGGGTGGCGATGACGATCCTTGGCGGGACAGTCGTGTACGACAAGAAGTAGCAGGGGGGCGCCAGGTCGTTGGGTGGGGCAGAACTCCGAGGAGAACGGGAGGCGTTTCGGTTAACGGAACAGTCCGATCAGCGCCGCAATGTCTCGCTCCGACCACCCCCGCGCGGCGGCCTCCGCCAACAACCCCTCGGCGGCGGCGGTGAGCGGCAACGGCGCCCCAGTCTCCCGCCCCACCACATCGATCAGACCGAGATCCTTCGCATAGAGACGGAGCGGCGCACCCGCCTCGAAGTTCCCAGCCAGGACTCTGCCTAACGTTCGCTCCAGCATCTTCGACTGTCCGAAACTCACCTTCACCACCTCGCCCACCGCCGCGAGGTCGAGGCCGGCCCGCTCAGCGAATGCGAGCGCCTCAGCTGCCGCTGCGCCGTGCACGAAAGTCAGTAATTGGTTGACCAGCTTGGTGAGCGAGCCCGCGCCGACCTCGCCCATCCGGACGACGGTCTTGCCGTACGCCCGCATGACCGGCCCCGCCCGCTCGAAGGTCGTAGCCGTGCCCCCCGCCATGATCGTCAGGGTTCCCTGCTCCGCTCCCTCGGGGCCGCCGCTCATCGGGGCATCGAGAAAGCCCATCCCCTTGGCGCCGAGACCGACGCCGATCTCGCGGGCCAGATCGGGGCCGATGGTGCCGTGGTCGAGCGCTATCGATCCGGAACGAGCCCGGTTCACGACACCATCGGGGCCAAGAAACACCTCGCGCGAGGTCTCGACCCGGTCGAGACAGGCGCAGATCACGTCGGCTTCCGCCGCGACATCACCCGCGCTGCCTAACACCCTAGCCCCCGCCGCTCGGAGCCCATCGGCCTTGGCTGCGGTCCGGTTGTACACCAGAAGCGGAAACCCGGCCTTGAGCAGATTGCGGCACATCGGGAGCCCCATCCGGCCCAGACCGATGAACCCAACGACCGGAAGTGGCTCAGCCATCGGTGACGCACCCTTCCGACGCGGGCCCGACCGCCCGGGCGTACTTGAGCAGCACCCCGTGCTTCGCCTTGAGCGGTGGCGCCCGCCACGCCTTCCGTCGCCGCTCCCACTCGGCCGGGTCGACCGCGGCGCTCATGGTGCGGGTGGTGGCGTCGATCGCGATCCGGTCGCCATCCTGGAGTAAGGCGATGGGCCCGCCCTCCTGCGCTTCGGGCGTCACATGCCCCACCACGAAGCCGTGGGTGCCGCCGGAAAAGCGGCCATCGGTAATCAGCGCCACCGAGGTGCCGAGTGCCGAGCCCATGATCGCCCCGGTAATCGAGAGCATTTCGGGCATGCCGGGGCCGCCTTTCGGCCCTTCGTAGCGAATCACCACCACGTCACCCGGTCGGACTGCCTTCCCCTCGAGCGCGGCCATCGCGTCTTCTTCGGCGTCGAACACCCGGGCGGGGCCTTCGAATCGCATCCCTTCCTTGCCGGTGATTTTGGCCACGGCCCCGTCGGGCGCCAGGTTGCCACGAAGAATCTCGATGTGCCCGGTCGGCTTGAACGGGCGGTCGATCGGCCGGATCACTTCCTGGCCCGCCTTGAGGCCGGGAAGTTCAGCCAAGTTTTCCGCTACCGTTCGGCCGGTCACCGTGGGGCAGCGACCGTCGAGCAGGCCGAGTTCGAGGAGATACTTCATGACCGCGGGGGTGCCCCCGACCTGGTGGAGGTCCTCCATGACGTACCGGCCGCTGGGCTTCAAGTCCGCGAGGAACGGCACTCGGTTGCTGGCCGCCTGGAAGTCGTCGATCGAAAGCGGCACCCCGGCCGACCGGGCAATGGCCAACAAGTGAAGCACCGCGTTGGTCGACCCGCCTAACGCCATGACCACCACCATCGCGTTCTCGAAGCTGGCCCGGCAGACGATCTGCCGGGGGGTGAGCCCGGTTTCGAGGAGGCCGCGGAGCGCCGCCCCGGCCCGGAGGCACTCGTCGTGCTTAAGCGGATCGGTGGCCGGCGTCGAGGAGCTGTACGGCAGGGTCAGGCCCAGGGCCTCCGCCGCGGTGGCCATGGTATTGGCCGTGTACATCCCGCCACAGGCCCCGGCCCCCGGGCAAGCATGACGGACGACGGCGTCGACCGACGCTTGGGTCCGGGTTCCACCCAGAAACTCGCCATAGCTCTGGAAGACCGAAACGATGTCGAGGGTCTCCCCGGCGTGGTGGCCCGGCCGGATCGTGCCGCCGAAGATCATCAAGGCCGGCCGGTCGAGCCGGACCATCGCGATCAGCGACCCCGGCAGGTTTTTGTCGCACCCGGGAATCGCGATCAGCCCGTCGTACCATTGGGCCGACATGATGGTTTCGATCGAATCGGCGATGACCTCGCGGGATGGGAGCGAGTAGCACATTCCTTCGGTGCCCATCGAAATGCCGTCGCTCACGCCGATGGTGTTGAAGCGCATCCCGAGCATTCCCGCCGAGATCACCCCTTCCTTGACGATATCGGCCAGGCCGAGGAGATGCATGTTGCAGGGGTTGCCGTCGAACCACATGCTGGCAATGCCGACCTGCGCCTTGTCCAGGTCGGATTCGGTCAAGCCGGCGCCGAACAGCATGGCCCGGGAGCCGACCTGGGCCCGGGCCTGGGTTAAACGGGCGCTGTACCGATTGAGAGCCACGGGAAGCCTCAGGAGTTCTTGATCTTGAGCAACTGGCGTGCTTCCGCCGGGGTCGCGATGTCACGCTGGAGTTCTTTGGCCAGGCGAACCGCCCGCTCAACCAACTGGACGTTGGTGGCCAGCACTTTGTGGGAGTAGTAGATGTTGTCCTCGATCCCGACCCGGCAATGACCGCCCATGATGATGCCGAGGGTCGTCACCGGCAACTGGGCCCGCCCCACCCCAATGCAACTCCATTTGGCGCCGGCCGGGAGCAGGTTCATCAGCGTGAGCATGTTCTGGGGGGTGAACGACAATGCGTTCTGGACGCCGAGCACGAAGTCGAAGAACGGCGGATCGTCGATCAGCCCCATCTTCCAGAGCCGGGCGCCGGCCTCGATATGGCTGGCATCGAAACACTCGATTTCGGGCCGGACCCCGTACTCCTTCATCTTGGCGGCCCAGTACTCGGCGTAATCGGTCCGGTTGATGTAGGGCCCCTGCGGAAAGTTGACCGAGCCGACGTTCAAACTCATCATGTCCGGCTTGAGGTCCACCATCCGGATCCGGCCTTCCCGGTCGTCGAGCCCCCAGCCGGTCGACATCTGGACAATCAAAGTGGTGTGCTTCCGAAGCCCCTCCAGCACCCTGGCGAAGTAGTCGTAGTCGAGGCAGGCCTTCTGATCTTTGTCGCGGGCGTGGTAGTGGAGAATCGAGGCACCGGCCTCCCAGCATTGGATCCCGGTTTCGATCACCTCATCGGCCGTGACCGCGACGTGGGGGGTGTGCTCCTTCGTGGCCACCGGGCCATTCGGCGCGACGGTAATGATCAGCTTGTCCATTCGACTCACGACATCTTATAGCCGCCACCGCAGGTCAGACACTCTCCGGTAACGTAGTTGGATTCGGGAATACAGAGGAGATACACAGCCCCGGCCGCTTCCTCGGGCGTCCCGGCCCGACCAAGCGGAATCACGGTGCCCGCCGCCTTGAACGCGTCAGGACTGATGCCGACGGCAATCTGGCGCCCGTCGATATCGATCGTCGCCCCCCCGTGGGCCGGGGCGGTCGTCAACCGGGTCTCGATCAGACCGAACGCCACCGCATTGACCGTGATCTTGTACCGCCCCCACTCCTTGGCAAGGGCCCGAGTCAGCCCGATGACGCCGGCCTTGCCCGCCGAGTAGTTGGCCTGGCCCGCATTACCCCCCGTGCCGGACACCGAGGAAATGTTGACCACTTTTCGATAGACTTCGCGGCCCGCCGCGGCCTCGGCCTTGGCGGCGCTCCGGAGAAACTCGCTCGCGGCCCGGAGAATCCGGAAGGGCGCCCCGAGATGAACATCGATGATGGCATCGAACTGCTCGTCGGTCATCTTCTGGATGACGTTGTCCCAGGTATAGCCGGCGTTGTTGACGATGATGTCGATTCCGCCATAGTTGTCCAATGCGGTCTTGATCCACCGATCCGGGAACGATTTATCGGTCACGTTGCCGGCGCAGACCACGGCCTGGCCCCCGCCGGCCCGAATGGCGGCCGCCGTGGCCTCCGCGGGGGCCGGATCGAGGTCGTTGATCACCACCTTGGCGCCCTCGGAGGCAAACTTCTTGGCAATGGCCTGGCCAATGCCCCGGCCGCTGCCGGTGACCAGCGCCACTTTTCCTTGCAATGTCGGCATACCCTGAATCTCCAGAAAAGAGTCTAGTTGGTGGTCCGGTACATGGTCACGACGCAGGCTCCACCCAAGCCGAGGTTGTGCTGGAGCGCGATCCGGGCGCCCGGCACTTGGCGGCCGCCGGCCTCACCCCGAAGGTGCCACACCAGTTCGGTGCACTGAGCGAGGCCGGTGGCCCCCAACGGATGCCCCTTCGACAGCAGGCCGCCGGATGGGTTGGTCACGACTTGGCCGCCATAGGTGTTGTCGCCCTCGACCACGAACCGTTCAGCGGTGCCGGGCGGCGTCAGGCCCAACGCTTCATAGGTCAGGAGTTCGTTGGCGGTGAAGCAATCGTGCAGTTCGACGACATCGACATCGGACGGACCGATGCCAGTCTGTTCGAAGACCTGGTCCGCGGCCCGGCGGGCCATGTCGAAGCCGACCAATCGCATCATGTCGCCCTGATCGAAGGTGCCGGGCACGTCGCTGGTCATTGCTTGCCCCGCAATCCGGACCCGCATATCCAAACCAAGCGATTTGGCGAACGCCTCCGAGCAGAGCACGGCCGCCGCGGCCCCGCAGGTGGGCGGGCAACACTGGAGCCGGGTCAACGGAGCCACGATGGCCGGCGAGGCCAGGACCTCCTCTTCGGTGACCGGGGTCCGAAACAAGGCGAACGGGTTCTCCGCCGCGTGGCGCCGGGCCTTGACGCTGATCTTGGCGAAGGTACTGGCCTTGGTGTCGTGCTCCTTCATGTACTGACGGCCGGCGGCGGCAAAGTACTGGGGCGCGATCGGGCCGTCCAGGTCGATCCCGTCCTTCCGGTCAACCGCCGCCACGAACTCGTCGAGCGGCGTCGGGCGGTCGGTGTACATCTTCGTGATCGGGCCCGGTACCATCTGCTCGAACCCAAGCGCCAGAGCGCATTCCACGACGCCCGACTCGACCGCCTGGCGGGCCAGGAATAGGGCGGTTGAACCGGTCGAGCAGTTGTTGTTGACATTGATGATCGGAATGCTGGTGAGTCCCACCTGATAGAGCGCCCGCTGGCCCGAACAACTGTCCCCAAACACAAAACCGACATACGCCTGCTCGATCCGCTCGTAGGGCACTCGGGCATCCGCGAGCGCGGCCCGGGCGGCGTTGGCCCCCATAGTTGGATAGGCGTCGCTCTTCCCCGGTTTCGCAAACGGAACCATTCCTACTCCGACGACATACACTGGTCGCGACACGGTCAGGGCCTCAGGTGGGATGATCGATGATGGCAAAGCCGGCCAGCTTTCGCTCGCCGGCGCTATTCCGAAGTTCGAGATCGACCCGGCACCGATTGGGCACTCCGTCGACGCCCACTTCCGCCACGACCCCGGTAGCCGTCAGCACTTCCTCGGGGTAGGTAATGGCCACGAACCGGACTTGAAGATCGTGAACCGCATCTTGGGAAACCCACTCGGTCAGGGCCCGGACCACGTAGGCAGAGCCGAGCATCCCATGCATGAAGACGTCGGGATACCCGGCCCCCTTGGCAAAGGCCGCGTCGATGTGGAGCGGGACATGGTCGCCCGACCCGCCGGCGTAGAGCGCGAGGGTTCCCCGGGAGAGCGGAGGCAGGGTGAGGGACGGGATGGCGTCACCGACTTGAGCCCGGGTCATTGCGGGTTCCTCACGGCCAGGAGATTCCGGATCCGGGCCACAGTCCGGTCGCCATCGCAGTTGGTCACGTCCGAATCGAAGACCGCAAACTCGAGCGCTCCGCCCTTCTTGACGATGACGTCCGAGAGGACGCGGGTCACCCGGATCCGATCGCCGGCGCAGATCGAGTCGAACCGTTTCAGCTGCAGTTCGCCGTGGAGGATCCGCTCGACCGGGATGCCAATTTCGGCCAGATACCCGTGGCCGCCGGGGTCGTCGGCCAGGAGACAGTAGGCAAAGGTCAGCGGCGCCAGCATCGACCGATAACCGGCGGCTTGGGCGGCCGCCTCGTCAAGGTAGACAGGCCGAGTCTCGCCGATCGCCTTGGCGAGGAGCCGGAGCCGCCCCTTCTCGACGTCGACGATCCAGGGCTTCCAGACCTTCCCGATATGGGCCCGATCAATCATTCGCCACCAGCCTTTTCTTGCGAGACCAATACCAGTAGAACGGGAGTCCGGCCGCCACGATGCCGATCCCGACCAGACTCGATTCGAGCCGGGCGATCAGGAGATTCCCAAGATACCAGACCAGGATCGCGATGTAGACCAGCGGCACCACCGGGTACCCAGGCACCTTGAACGGCCGGGGCAGGTTCGGCTCGCGCCGCCGGAGCACCATCAACCCAAGCACGGTGAGCAGCATGAACGACTGACCCACGAAGCCGACGTAGGTGAGAATTTCCTGATAGGTGCCGGCCAACGCAAACCCCGACGCGATCACCCCGAACACCAGGATCGCGGTGGCCGGCGTCCGGCGGGTTGGATGGACCCGGGCCAGCCGGCTGAAGAACAGCCCGTCCTGCGCCAGCGAAAAGGTGACCCTGGGGTAGTTGAGCAACTGGGCGTTGGCGCCCCCGATGCCGGACCGGAACACCACCACCGCGATGACCGTGGCCCCGGTCGGGCCGAGGACGACTTGCATGGCATCGGCCGCAACGCGGGGCGACGCTTTCAGCTGGTCAAACGGCAGGACGTAGAGATAGGCGGCGTTGATGCTCAAGTACAGCGCAATCAGTGTTACCATCCCGCCGACGATGGCGCGGGGGAGATTTTTGGCCGGTTCGCGGACTTCGCCGGCGACGTGGGTAATGAAATACCAACCGCTGTAGCTGAAGATCGTCAGGATCATCGCCGTCCCGACCGAACTCACCATCTCAGCCGAACTCTTGTCGGCTGGGAGCACCGGCAGGAAGTTGGCGACGCTCCCGTTGCCGAGCAGGAAGCAGGCGCCCACCACGGTCAGCAACCCGCCGACCTTGAGGACGGTCAGGATGTTCTGGGTTCGCCCGCCCGCGGTGACACCGAGCGCGTTGATGATCGCAAAGGTCATGATGATCACGACCGTGAGCACTCGGGTGGCCCACGGCCCCGCCTCGGCAAGGCCCGGGATGAACTGGCCCGCATAGAGCGCCGCCAGCGAAGAGGTCACGGCCGTGGCCCCCGCCGCATAGGCGAAGAACATCATCCACCCGAATAGAAACGCGATCGGCGTGCCGGGATAGGCCCGCTTCAGAAACTGGTAGGTGCCGCCGGTCTCCGGGATAGCCCCCGCCAACTCGGCGAAGCTCAGAGCACCGCAGAGGGCAAGGAGTCCGGTCACCAACCAGGTCGTCAACTCGAGCCCGGGCGATCCCACTTCCCGGGCAATGGCGCTCGGCACCAGGAAGATGCTGGCGCCGATCGTGCCCCCGACCACCAGCGCCATGGCTTCGACCGGACCGAGGCCCCGGGTGAGCGCGGGTTGCTCCGTGGCCATGGCCGCTACCGCCCCGCCGTCCAGCACAGCAACAGCGTACCGATCCGAAAACCACGCCACGATGGGATCACTGAGGGACCTTTCCCGCGAGTTGATCGTAGGCCCGCTGGAGTCCACGCTCCACCCGATCGTAGGTGTCGGCGGTATCGGCACGCTGCGGGTACCGGGCCGCATGGGCCCGGAAGTCCATTCTCCGGGCTGCGGCCGGAATAGTCAACCCGTCCCGATGCGCCGCCATCGCTTGAGCCTGACAATCTCGGAGAAATACCTGGAGATGATCATTGTATCGCGCGCCGGCCTCCATGAACAGTTCTCGGACCCGCTCATCGCTCACCTGCGCGATCACCTCGTTTTGGGTGGCCGTGTTGCCGGCGTCGTATCCGGGAATCCCGACCGCGGTGTGCAACTCATTGATCACCGTCCGGCCCGGGAGCTCCGCTACGCCAAGGAGCTCCTCAATATCCCGAAGCTCCGCTGAAACCTCTTGCCCAGATGACGCGGTGGTCATATTCTCAGCCGTCGGATCCACTTCCCCCGCGCCCTGGAAGTCACTGATGCCAAGTTCCCGATCGGAGGCGCTCTTCGACCAAGCCCGCGAAGTCATGCCCTCGGGCTACACCCGCCACATGGTCGTCGCCAAGCCCTACCCCCAGTATGCCGACTACGGAGCCGGCTGCCGGATCATCGACGTCGACGGTCGTTCGACCATCGACTTCGTCAACAACTTCACCGCCCTGATCCACGGACACAGCAAGAAGGAAATCGTCGAGGTTATCGCCGCCCAGGCCGGCCGCCTTCTCTCGGCCATCCTGCCAACCGAATGGGAAGTCCGGCTCGCCGAACTGTTGGTCGAGCGGATTCCCGGCGTCGAGCAAGTCCGGTTCACCAATACCGGCTCGGAAGCGGTGATGATTGCCGTGAAGGTGGCCCGGGCCTACACCGGGAAACCGAAGATCGCCAAGATGGAGGGCGGTTATCACGGCCAATTCGATCTGATCGAGGCCAGCTTCCAGCCTCCACCTGACCGGTGGGGTGACCCGGCCCGGCCGACCGCGGTGGCCAACAACGTCGGGACACCGCAAAGCCTGCTCGACGAACTGGTCCTCCTGCCCGTAAACGACATCGAGAACACCCGGGCCCGGCTCCGTGCGGACGCCAATCAAATCGCCGCTGTCATCATCGACCCGAACCGGCTCCAACTGGGAATGGTCGAACCCCGAGCCGACTATCTGGCCATGCTCCGCGATGAGACGGCTCGGCTCGGCATCGTGCTGATCTTCGACGAGGTGATTGCCCTCCGGAACAGCTATCACGGCACCCAGGGCCTCCTCGGCATCACCCCCGACCTGACCACGATGGGCAAGATCATCGGCGGCGGGATGCCGATCGGGGCGCTCGGCGGTACCATCGAGGCGATGTCGGTGTTCAATGTCGACTCCGGTGAGCCCAAGGTGAAGCACAGCGGCACCTTCACCGCCAACCCGCTCTCCATGGCCACGGGCCATGTCGGGATGTCGCTGCTGACTCGAGAAGCCTTCGATGATCTGTCAGCCAAGGGCCAACGACTTCGCGACGGGCTCGAGCGGGTTCGCCGCGACCTCGGCATCGTCGGCCGAGTCGAGGGACGGACCTCGATGTCGGCGCTGATGATGACCGACCAACCGGTCACCAACTACCGGCAGCTCTCGGCCGTCATGGCGTCCGGGCTCCTGGCCAAGACCCAGGCCTACCAGAAACTGCTGCTGGCCGAGGGCGTGCTGACCCTCAGGGGCGGATTCATCGGCTCGACGCCGATGACCAACGACGACATCGATTTCACCATCGAGGCGGCCCGCCGGGCCCTCACCAAGTTGATCGCCGCCTGACGATGGCGCGACCCAATCCGAGTTGCAGTGTCTCGATGATGTTCCGGGAGCTTCCGATCCTGGAACGGTTCGGCGCGGCCCGCGCAGCTGGGTTCGAGGGCGTCGAAATCCAAGTCATCGACGAGGGCAACCCGGCGGCGATGGCTGATGCGGCCCGCGATGCGGGGGTCGAGGTCGTCCTGATCAACGTCGACATGGGCGACTTTCGCACCGGCGGCCCCGGACTGTCCGGGGTTCCCGGCCGCGAGGCCGAGTTCCGCGCCGCGCTCACTCGGGCCCTCGATGCCAGCCGGGTCCTCAGCGCCAACCGGATCCACCTCGGCCCCTCTCGGGTGCCGCCCGGCACGAGCCGGGACGAATGTCTGGCGGTCTATCGAGCTAACCTGGCCTGGGCCGTGGAACAAGCAACCGGTCACCCGGCGACCCTGCTCCTTGAGCCGCTGAATGTGGTCGAGAGTCCGACGATCCTTCTCAGCGACTTGGCGGAGACGGTTCGGTTGATTCAGGAATGCCGCTCCGACCGGGTTGGCCTCCAGTTCGACATCTACCACGCGGCGATGAACGGGGTCGACATCCCGAAGGCCTTCCGGGACCACTTCGCCTCGATCCGGCACATTCAGTTCGCCGACGCGCCGGGCCGCCATGAACCGGGCACCGGCCAAATCGATTTCCCAGCCATCTTTTCGAACATTGCCGCGAGTTCGTATGCCGGCTGGGCCGGCGCTGAGTACGTTCCGGCAACCACCACGGCCGCCTCGTTTGGGTGGCGCCACACCTTGCGAGAGCACTTCGCCTCATGACCACATACCGCATTGCCCTGATCCCCGGCGACGGCATCGGCAAAGAAGTCGTCCCCGAAGGCGTCCGGGTCCTCGATGCCGTCGGCCGGAAGATCGGGGTGTCCTTCGAGTGGACCCCGTTCGACTGGAGTTGCGAGACCTACCATCGGACCGGCCGGATGATGCCGGCCGACGGCCTCGACCAACTCCGGGGCTTCGACGCGATTTATCTTGGCGCGGTCGGATTTCCCGGCGTCCCCGATCACGTCTCGCTCTGGGGACTCCTGATTCCGATCCGGCGGGAGTTCGACCAATACGCCAACATCCGGCCCTGCCGAATCATGCCCGGTCTCAAGTCGCCGCTGGCGAACACCGAGGGGCGGAAGATCGATTTCTGGATCGTCCGGGAAAACGTCGAGGGCGAGTATTCCGAGATCGGCGGCCGGATCTTTGCCGGCACCGACCGCGAGACCGTGGTGCAGCAATCCGTCTTTACCCGGATCGGCGTCGATCGGATCGTCGAGTATGCCTTCCGGCTGGCCGAGAAGAAGGGCCTGGCCAAGGTGACCTCGGCCACCAAATCGAACGGGATTTCGATCAGCATGCCCTACTGGGACGAGCGGTTTGCCGAGGTGGCGAAGCGATTTCCCAAGATCACGACCGACAAGTTCCACATTGACATTCTGACCGCCCACTTCGTGGCCCATCCCGAGTGGTTCGACGTGGTGGTCGGGTCAAACCTCTTCGGCGACATCCTGTCGGACTTGGGCCCCGCGGTCTGCGGCAGTATCGGCATTGCCCCGTCGGCCAATATCAATCCGGACCGGAGGGTTCCTTCGATGTTCGAGCCGGTTCACGGCTCGGCGCCCGATATTGCCGGACGGGGCATCGCCAACCCGATCGGGCAAATCTGGGCCGGGGCGATGATGCTCGAGCACCTCGGGCACACCGACGGGCACGACCGGATCATCAGGGCCATCGAAACGGTTCTTGGGAGTGGTGGTCCCCGAACTCCTGACCTGGGCGGGAACGCCACCACGGTCGACCTGGGGCGGGCCATTGAAGGCGCGATTTAGGCTCGGCACTCGGCAACTCGGCGCTCGGCGCTCGGCGCAACGGACGGGGGGGACAGGTTTTCCACGCTGCACTCGCCAGGCTTCAGAGCAACGGCTGTGGGTTGAACAGCGTTGACAGGATGAACAAGATGAAAAGATGATAGAACTACTGGCCCGCGGCTGAATCTTGAGACCAAGCCGTCCGTTGAGTTTCTGTTCATCCTGTTCATCCTGTCGTGGTTGTTCCTCCGGCCCGCCGCAAACCCACGCTCCGGGTGGAGCAACCGACTGGAGGAGTACTACCGCCGCTTCTCGAGGATGGCGCGGATGGTCTCCCTAGCCTCCGGACTCCCTAGCCGCGCCGCCAGAATCCTGGTTTCGGTTTCCGCCGTTTCCCGGACCCGCGCGGCGAGCGGCGCCCGCATTAACCGTTTGGTTTCCCGAACCGACTCGGGCGCCAGGGCATTGAACCGTTCCGCGACCCGGCGCGCGTGCGCCACCACCTCCGCCGCCGGCACCACAGCGGTCGCCAGACCGCACGCGACGGCTTCGGCCGGGGTGAGTGGCTCGCCTAGGAGCAGCTTCTCGGCGGCCCGGGCGTGGCCCATCAATCTCGGCAGCAGCAGGCTCGAGCCGAACTCGGGCACCAGGCCCAGCGCCACGAACGGCATCAGGAGCCGGGCCTCGTCCGAGACGTAGACCAAGTCGCAGTGCAGCAATATCGTGACGCCTACCCCAACGGCGAGGCCGGTCACCGCCGCCGCCACCGGCTTCGGACAATCGAACATCGCCGCCATGAACGGCGGCAACGGCGGATCCCGCTCGACCGGCGATCGTTCCAGGAAGTCACCCAGATCATTCCCGGCGCAGAAGATGCCCGGCTGCCCGGTCAAGAGGATGGCCCGGACTTGGGGGTCGAGCCCGGCCGTCCGAACGCCCTCGGCGATAGCATCGTACATCGCCTTCGTGAGGGCGTTCTTCTTCTCGGGCGGGGCCAGCTCGATCGTGGCGACTCCGTTGGCAATACTGAACCGAACGTACGGCGTGGATGTCATCCCGGATCAGGAATGAATCACGGACACGCCGCCGTCGACGGCCAGGATTTGTCCGGTGATGTGCTTGCCGGCGTCCGAAGCAAACAGCAGCGCCGCGCCCTTCAGGTCATCGTCATCGCCGAGCCGCCGAAGCGGAGCGCGGGCGGCCAGGTTTTCGGGGCCCATTTTCTCGAGCGTGCCCTTGGTCATTTTGCTTGGAAAGAAGCCTGGCGCCAGGGCGTTGACGGTGATCCCGAACTCCCCCCATTCGCCGGCCAGCGTCCGGGTCAGGTTGACGACCGCGCCCTTGCTGGTGTTGTAGGCCACCGTGTCGTGGCCGGGGGGATTTCCTCCCAGGCCCGCGATCGACGCGGTCATGATGATCCGGCCCTTCCGGCGGGGAATCATGCTCTGCTTGGCAATGGCCTGACTGAACAGGAAGACGCTCCGGAGATTCAGGTTCATCACCTTGTCCCAGGCTTCGAGCGGATGGTCTTCGGCCGGGGCACCCCAGGCCGCGCCGGCGTTGTTGACCAGGATATCGACATCACCGAGCCGGGCCATCGTTTCGGCCACCACCCGATTCACTTCGGCGGGTATGCTGGCGTCGGCGGCGATCCAGCTTGCATCGATGCCCAGTTTGCCGAGGTGGGCCGCCGCCGCTTCGAGTTCGGCCGCTTTCCGGGACGTCAAAACCACCCGGGCGCCCGCCTCACCGAGGGCCTCGGCGATCTGCAGGCCAAGCCCGCGGGATCCCCCGGTCACCAGGGCGGTGCGGCCGGTCAGGTCGAACAACTTGAACACGGGGGTACTCATGGCGAAGCTCCGGAGGCGGTTAGGCCTAGAATATCTCGTGCTTCGGCCGGAGTTGCGAGGCTCCCCCCCATCGACTCGACGACTTTGACCGCCCGCTCCACCAACACGGTGTTGGACGGGGCCAAGACGCCCCGGTCCAAATACAGATTGTCTTCGAGGCCGACGCGGACATGGCCGCCCGCCGCGGCCGCCATCGCCACCATCGGGAACTGCCGGGGACCAATCCCAAACGCCGCCCACTCCGCGTCGGCCGGGGCCAGGCTCCGCAGAAACCCAAGCGCTTCGGGCGTGTCGGGGGCCCCCCATTCGATCCCGAGGCAGAATTGGAAGAAGGCCGGCCCTTTGACGAACCCGGTCTTGATGAGATGACTGGCCAGCCGGACATGCCCGGAGTCGAACACCTCGAGTTCCGGTTTGACGCCCGCATCCCGAATGGCCGCCGCCATGATCTGGAGGTGCTTCACCGTGTTCATCATGACCGTGCTGCCGAACGCGTCGCCCGAGGCCATCGTGGCCACATCGAGGCTGCAGATCTCCGGCTTGAGCTCGACCACGTGCTGGACCCGGATCGTGGGCGCCGCGAGGTTGGTGCCGGGACCGGGCGTCCGGGGATCGTCATCGCCGGGGGCAAACCGCTGGCCCGGGCCGGTGGTGAGGTTGATGATCACGTCCACCGACGAACTCCGGATCCGGTCAACCACCTCGCGGTAGAGATCAAGCCGCATACTGGCGAGGCCGGTCTCGGGATCGCGGACGTGGATATGGGTGATGGCCGCGCCCGCCTTGGCGGCCTCGATGCAGGCGGTGGCAATTTGGGCCGGCGTCACCGGCACGGCCGGATTTTTCTTGACCGTCGGGGGCGACCCGGTCACGGCACAGGTCAGAATCGTCTTCTTGGCCATGGTCTCTACTTGGTTCGGGTCATACCGGCCAGCGCGGTCTTGAGCGCCGTCACGAAGGAATCCACCTCGGCGTCGGTCATCGGCGTCGAGAGACAGCCGAGGCCGGTCTTCCCGATGATAATCCCGGACCCCATCAGGCGGCGATGCAACTCGGCCATTCGGGCCGCCGGTTGGGCGTTCCGGACCCCGCTCCGGTAGTTGGTGATTCGATCCGACGTCAGCACGATCCGGAACAAGGAACCGTCCCCGGTGAGTTGACCCCGTTCACCGGCGTCATGGAAGGCTTGGTTGCCCTCCCGGCGGAGCCGCTCGCCCATGGCGTTGAGCCGATCGACGGCGGCAGGGGTCCAATCCTCGAGGGCCGCGAGCCCGGCCACCATCGTGAGCGGGTTACCGCTGAACGTACCGCCGGACAGCACCTTCGGGGTGCCCTTGGTCGGATCGAGCATCGCCATCAACTCGATCCGGCCACCGACCGCGCCGACTGGGAGGCCGCCCCCCATCACTTTGCCGAATGTCGTGAGGTCCGGCGTACCGCCATACCGGCCTTGGGCCCCGTGGTACCCCACCCGAAAGCTGATCACTTCATCATAGATCAACACCACCCCGTACTGCCGGGTGATCTCGGTCAGAAACTCGAGGAAACCCGGTTCCGGCATTGGGGCGCCGGTCCGGACCGACATCGGATCGACCAGTAGCGCCGCGAGCTCGCCACCATGCTGTTGCATCAACCGCTCGACCGCGGCCCGATCATTGTATTGAACGACCAGCACCTCGTCGAGGAGAGACGGCGGCAAACCTCCGGTGGTTGGAGCGCTGGCTGGTTGATCCTCCGGCCCCCAATTGGCCGGCGTGCCGCCGAAGCTCACCTGGACGTAGTCGTAGTATCCGTGATACCCTCCCTCGAACTTGGCGATCTTGGCGCGGCCGGTAAACGCCCGAGCCATCTTCACGGCCAACATCACCGCTTCAGTGCCCGAGTTGGCAAACCGAATCTGGTCGAGGCTGGCCACTCGTTCGACCATCGCTTTGGCGAGCAAGACCTCCGCTTCGCCGGGTTCGGACCAGACCGTTCCCCGCCCCAATTGGGCGACGATCGCCGCCACGATCGCCGGATGGGCGTGACCGTGAATCAACGAGGTCATGTTGTTGAGGAAATCGACCCGCTCGACGCCGTCGACATCGATCAGCCGGCACCCGCCCGCCGACCGGGCGTAGATCGGAAAGGGCGTATAATGGTAATGCAGCCGAGAGGTACCGCCCGGGATGTATTTCAGGGCTTCCCGGTAGAGTTGTTCGGTGGGGCTCGAAACCGAGGTCATGAGGCTCCTTCGGAGTGATTTCGACGGGATGCTTCTCGGGACACGAGGTCGTCGCCCGTTGGTACCAACGGTCGCGGGCGGCGACATCCGCTCAACCGATCCGGTCGCTTGACTTTCGATCTTCAGGCAGCGAATTAGGTCCATCCCGATCCAAGGTGTCACTATGTCGAGCCCGCGAGCATACCTCCTGATCGCCGCCATCGGCGCCGGTCCGGCCACCGCCCAGGCTCCCGTCGGGGCTCAGGTCTTCGAACAATCGATCGTCGAGCTCCAGGCCTCGCTGACGGCCGGCCGGGTCACCTCCGTCCAGTTGGTCGACGCCTACCTGGCCCGGGTCGCCGCCTTCGACGCCGGCTGGCTTGGGCTCAATAGTCTTCTGCGCACGAATCCCCGGGCCCGCGCCGAGGCGGCCGGCCTTGACCGGGAACGGAAGGCCGGACGGGTCCGGGGCCCGCTCCACGGCATTCCGGTCGCGCTCAAGGACAACTTCACGACGATCGGGATGCCAACCAGCGGCGGATCGTTAGGCTTGGCCGGCCTCGTGACCGACGACGAGGGGCCGATCGTGGCCCGGCTCCGGGCAGCGGGGGCGATCGTGATCGGCAAGACGAACATGCACGAGCTGGCGGCCGGCATCACCTCGATTTCGTCGTTAGGCGGACAGACCAAAAACCCCTATGACCCCCGTCGGTGCCCGGGTGGGTCGAGCGGCGGCACCGGCGTGGCGGTGGCGGCCAGTTTCGCGGCGGTGGGATGGGGGAGCGACACCTGCGGGTCGATTCGGATCCCCGCGGCCTACAACAGCCTCTTCGGGCTCCGGCCCACCCAGGGCTTGGTGAGCCGAACCGGCATCCTGCCGCTCTCCCACACCCAGGACATCGCGGGACCATTGGCCCGCACGGTCATGGACCTGGCCATTGCCCTCGACGTGAGTGTCGGGTACGACCCGGCCGATTCAAACACCGCGGTCCTTCGCGACCGGCCGGTTCCCCGGTTCGTCGCGGCCCTCCGGTTCGCCTCGCTCCGCGGCGTCCGACTCGGTCTCCTCGCCCCCTACCTGGCCGAGGCCGATCAGGACATTCGCGACACCGTGCGAGCGGCGGCGGCGGCCATGAAGGCCGCCGGGGCCGAGATCGTGGAGGTCACCATCCCGGGATTGGACTCGATCGTGGCCGGCACCAGCGTTCTCAACTTCGAGACCAAATACGACTTGACCGATTTCCTGGCTCGGATCCCGGGCGCGCCGGCCGGCTCGCTCGCCGAGCTTCTGGATCGGGGCCTCTACCACGACGCGATGGAGGCTCGGCTTCGCCGGGCGGACACGGTCTCGTCGCGCGACAGCGAGGCGTATCGCAGGGCGATGGCGAAGCGGACGGTGCTTCGGGACCGGATCGTCGCCGTGCTCGACAGCCTCCGGCTCGACGCCCTGGTGTATCCGACCATGCAGCGTCGCCCAGTCCTGATCGGCGATCCCCAGACCGGCGGCACCTGCCAGCTGAGTGCGCAGTCGGGACTCCCCGCCCTGGCCGCGCCGGCCGGCTTTACCGCCGACGGTCTTCCGGTCGGCCTCGAGCTGATTGGCCGTCCATTCGAGGATCCCAAGCTGGTGGCCATTGCCGGCGCCTTTGAGGCGTTAGGTCCCCGGCGCCGCTCGCCGCCTTTCGCCCCCGCGCTGGTGGCCGGTCGAGCACCGCCAGCGGTCTCGTTCACCATCACGGCCCGCGCCAGACCCGGCTCGGCGACGGGAATCTTCCGCTTCGACCCCTCGCGCGGGACGCTCCGCTATGACGTCAGGGTGGCCGGCGTGGCCGCCGGGTCCGTCGACGCCGTGGTGCTGCGCCGCACCCGGATTGGATCGAGCGGGCCGGTCATCCAACGGTTACTCGGCCCCGGCGAGTTGCGCCAGAGCGGCGAGCTCGTGCTGACGGGGATCAATCGAACCGCCCTCGACGCGGGCGCGCTCACCATGGACCTCTTCACGGCCGGCGAGCCGGGCGGTCTCCCGTCGGCGTCGGTGGCCTTGCCGGCGCCGAAGTAGAATCGGATTAGGGAAGGTCGAGGGTATCGGGCGGAAGCACGGGCGGGGGTGGACCACCGATCGGAGACGCGGAGGAGCCGAGCATCCGGCCCCTCCGCTCCGGGACCAGACTCAGCGACCGTTGGTCTCCGCGACCGGCGTCGGCCAGCAGGTGGTAGCGCCGTAGGGGCGGTTGGTGAACGGATTCCGCCCCACCTTCCACGGGATGTTCTTCCGGATCAGATCGTTCATGCGATGCCCTCCCTCGAATGACAACTCCCGGCGCCGTTCCTCGATGATAATATTCACGGCTGCTGCTTGGTTGACGCCCGCCACCGCCAGCGCTGGCAAGTCGACTTCGGCCCGTCTCGCATTGATGATGGCCATTGCTCCCGTCACATCCCCGAGCATCGCGTTGGCTTCGGCGAGGATCAGGCGAGCTTCCCGGTAGCTGGCCAACCGAATGGGATCGGCGATTCCGGAGTACTTGGTGGTGACCCAGAGGTTGATGTAGGGATTAAAGGCGGGCTTATTGAGATTTTTCACAAGAACCCGCGGATCGTTCATGGTCCGATAGTCATTCGAGACCACGAAGGCGCCCAGATCGGTCGCGAAGTAGTGGAGCTTGTTCCACCGGCGGTCGTTTTCGATACCGCGATCCGCGAAGAACTCGAAGCCGGCGGGAACCCTGGCAGCGAAGGTGGCCGCCTGCGCCCAATTCTTGAGATTCATGTTGACCCGGGCCAGGCCAACGTTCGACAACTTGATGAGATCCGCGCTCCCCGATCCGGCCTGCCCGGCCAGGGCGATGGCCTCAGCGAAACGGGCCGCGGCAATGGTGAGCGCGGCGGCCGGGGGCCCGGGCGCTCCGCCGTCGAGGGCGACGGTGCAATAGGTCTCACCGAGAAAGGTATAGGCGTAGGCACCGTACGCCCGCACCATGGCTTGGAGCCCCACTCGGCCCGGCACCTGGGCATCGGTCCATGCGGCAAGGCGTTTGAACACGTCCTCCGACTGAAAGCGAGCTACCTGCATCGGCACATGCAATCCGAAGTCCGAGGAGCCCGCTTCGCACTGACCGACGGCGTAATCGCCGTTTTCGCTGGTAATGTTGCGCTCGCCCCAGTTGGCGAGGAGTCCGTTGTCGCTCGCCGATTCATACTCATCGGAATGGACAGAGGTTCCGCCGACGTAGTTGTTGTAAGCGCACTCGAGATCGCCGACCACACCGTTCGCGAGAACCTCGGCGAGCGCCGGATTGTTGAGTTGGTCGAACGGGATCCGACCAGGATACTTGACATCGAGCAGGTTGCTACAGGCCCCGAGCGCTAGTCCGACGATCGCGATCACGAGTCCGGTAGCGGGGCGGAGGAGCCTGGTCAGGCCCCCAGGAACATGGTGATTGGTCCGCATGTGGTATGTCTCCCTGACGCAGTGTGTCGTCATCAGAATGTGAACCGGAGTGACATCCGAATCCTCGCCGCTTGGGCAAACGACTCCTGAGCGTAGCCTTGGCTGCCAGTGACGTCGCCCGCAAAATTAGGATGAATCTCGGGATCGATCCACTTGGTCCCGTGTCCCTCCGTTTGGGCCCGCCAGAGGAACGCGAGGTTCTCACCGGATACGGTAAAGGAGCCGTGTGAGGCGCCGACCCAGCGGGAAAGACGGGCCGGCAACTCATAGCTGGCCGACACGGTCCGGAGCCTGGCAAAGCCGGAATTGAAGAGACCGGCGGCATCCCCCGCGCCACCGTATCCCGATTGGAGCAAGCCGTAGTAGCCGGTGAGGATCGGATCGTCGCCGGTGAGGATCGACTTGGAGTTTAAGAAGAACAGGTGTCCAAAACCGACATCGCCGACGTCGGTGGTGCTGCCACCGAGATAATCAACCAACGCGAGCAGGCGGAGTCGCTTGCTGATGGTCAGGGTAGCACTGCCGCTGCCACTCCACGACGGCGTAGGGTTGCCCCGATAGATCCGGGGCGCATCGGCGCACGGGACGATGGCGCCGTTACCCGCACCCAGATCTTTACCACCCTCGCACATGATGTTAGTTGCCGTCGGCACTTCCTTCGCCACTTTGACCACGGTAGCGCTGACCACCCTCTTCAAGAAAAACGATGCTGGAGCGAAGCCTTCGACATTGTACTGGGAGGCCCAGGTGGCGATCGCCGGAGGCAGGCCCCCCATGCTGGTGATCTTGGAGTCGTTCTTGGCCATCGTGAACCGGAGATCCAGGCCGAGGTTCTTGGCGGCAACCGGACTGACGTCGACCGCGAGCTCGATTCCCTTGTTTCTCGTCTGGCCGATGTTCACGAACGAATAGCCCGGAAACCCGCCTGACGGCTTGAGCGGGATATTCAAGATCGCATCGTCGATCTTCTTGTCGTAGTAGGTGAACTCGATGCCCACCCGCTGATTCAACAGGCCGGCATCGAAGCCGATTTCGAACTCCTGCCCCACTTCGGGTTTGAGGTCCGAATTGCCGAAGTTCTGGGGGGTTACCACCCCGCCTCCAAGATGGCCGACCTTGGCCTGGTAGGTCCGGAGCGCGGAGAAGACGTCCGGCTGCTGACCCGCCTTGCCCCAGGCGCTCCGGATCTTGAGCTGCGGGATCCAGCTCTTATCGGCCAGGAACGGCTCTTCAGAGACCACCCAGGAGAGGCTGAACTTGGGATAGTAGACCGCCTTGAAGCTCTTGCCGAAGGCGCTGTTGCCGTCGCCCCGAAGCGCCGCGGTGAAGAACCTCCGGTTCTTCCAGCTGAGCTGCTCCTGGACGTACACGCCAAACGTCTTGTTCTCTAGAAATGACTCGGAGGCCGAGCGCTGGGCGGCCCCATTGATATTGCCTGGACCGGGAATAGCGAAGTTCAGGCCCTCGCCGTAGAGTGACGCCAATTGCTTATAGTAATACTGGGTTCCAACCGATGACGTGGTCGTCAGTCCGGCGGTGGGTTGCCAGGTTGCCGAAGCGCCGTAGTCGATGGTGAGGTATGTCGTTCGGTTTTCCCCTTGGGTCTTCTGACCGTTGCTGGCACTGAAGAACGGCCGGCGAGAGTCCGCGTGCCGCTCGACCAGATTATCGGAGTTATTGTTGACGAAGTCCGGCCCGACGGTCAGGTGGTGCTGAAGCCAGGAAAAGGGCTGGTGAGTGAACTTCGCGCTGAAGTTGGTCCGATCGATGTAGTCGTACGCGTTGGTCTCCGCGTAGTCCTCGGGCCGGTAGAAGGTGAAGCCGCGACCACCATTCGGGTCGTTAAAGCCGGTGGTGGACGGATTGGCCTGAGTGGGCCGGCAGCTGTTGTTGACGCAAGCCCACACGATGGAGGTGGTGATTGGCTGGAATGCCTGGGCGCTGTGGGTCGCCGAACGGAGCGTGCCGAGGCTCAGATCAATCTTGAACTTATCGTTGGTCGAACGGTAGCTGAGGTTGGCGCGGGCATTGTATTTGTTCTGCGAGTTGTAGCTGACGTACCCTTCCTCACGATTGAAATCCGCGGCGAACAAATAGGTGATTCGCTCAGTGCCACCGCTCACGCTGCCTCCAAGGCTCGTCGGAACGCCGGTGGAGAAGATCGCGGGGTAGCCTTTGGACAACCGGAACCTCTGGACGTTGTGTTCCTTGACGCTTCCGTCGTGGTCCATGTAATAAGCGGAGGGATACCGGCCCTCGGGATCTTGCAACCAGGTGAACCCGGAGGCCGCATGGGTCTCGAATACCGGTCTCCCAGCCCGGCCCCGCTTGGTGATGACCTGGATCACCCCGTTGGAGGCCTCGGTCCCGTAGATCGTAGCCGCCGAGGGCCCTTTGAGCACCTCGATGGACTCAATCTCTTCCGGATTCAAGTCGTTGATGCGAGAGGGCGACTCGCCGCTGAAGTTCTGAAATCCCTGAGTTGCGACCGCCGCCTCGTTGTAGACCCGGACGCCATCGATGTACAGCAGCGGCTCATTGGAAAGACTCAGGCTTCCGGTACCGCGGATCCGAGTAATCCCACCGGAACCCACCGACCCGGCGGCCCGGACGACCCGGACTCCGGGCACGTTGACGGACAACATGTCCTGGAGTTTGGTAGGCGGCGCAATCACAACCGTATTGGCGACGTCGACCCTCCCGATCGTGTTCCCGAGGCTTCGCGAGGTGGCCTCGCCCACGGTGCCCGTGACGACAAGTTCGTCGAGCTTGACCGCGAGCTCAGTGAGCTCGATCCGGACCGGACTGCCGCCGACCGGCGCCTGCCGCGTGACGGCTAGGAAACCGACGCGTTGGGCCGTGATCTGGGCGGTCGACCCCGTGAGCCCCGTGAGGGTGAACTGGCCTCTGACATTGGTGACCGCCCGGACGGCGGTGCCCTGAACGCCGACCACTGCATCGACGAGCAGCCGCCCCGACTTCGCCTCGACCACGGTGCCGGTGATCGTTCCGGCCTGGGCCGAGACCGACGGCACGAGTCCGAAGAGAAGGAGCCAACCGAGCGCAGCCGGGACGAGCACGGCTGCCAATCGGGATGATCGGAGCCTCAAGTGTCGGACCATAGAACGTCCTCCCAGTGGATGTGGTAACACGGGACACGGTAACACGGTCGCACGGCATTCGGCGCCGCGAAGGGAACGCGACGAATCGCATTAAATGAAAAATCTGAGGTTGCCAAGTAACAACACACATTTAGTCAGCATCCGCAACCCCCCCCCGACCCCCCCCGATCCACGACCGCTCGACGGGAATGTCCTCGCGATGTGAAACCGCCGCTGGTTGGTACCAACCGTCGCGCCCGGCGTCTTCTTCTCGTGACCCTGGTCGCCCCCGGAACCCATCTTGTCGACGTTCACTACCTCGGCCGGCCCGAGATCATCGCCGTCGGCGTGATCGACACCGGTGTGGGGACGCTGCTGATCGACCCAGGCCCGTCGTGTGCGCTCCCGGCGCTCCGGCAGGGCATCACCAATCTCGGCGTTGCCGTGGGTGACATTTCCGCCATTCTGCTGACCCATATCCATCTCGACCACGCCGGTGCCGTCGGCTCATTGCTCCGGGACAACCCGGCCATCCGAGTGTATGTGCACGAGAAGGGCGCCCACCATCTGATCGACCCGTCCCGCCTCCTCGACAGCGCCCGGCGGCTCTACCGCGAGGATATGGATCGCCGCTGGGGCGAGTTTCTCCCGGTGCCGGCACCGAACGTGATCGCGCTGACCGGCAGCGAAACCCTTCGGTTCGCCGACCGACGGTTTCCCGTGGCTGATACTCCCGGCCACGCCTCGCACCACGTGAGCTTCCTCGACCACGCCACCGGCACCGCATTCGTCGGTGACGCCGGCGGGAATCGGTACTCGAACCGGAACTACGTCTCGCCGGTTACCCCACCCCCGGACGGGGACCTCGCCGGCTGGCAGACTAGCATCGATCAGTTTCGGCGCTGGGATCCCGCCCGGTTGTTCTCGACCCATTTCGGGTGTTCCAACCCGGTCGGGGCCCACCTCGACGAACTGGAATCGCGATTGGCGCTCTGGTCCGACCGGGTCCGGACCTCGCTGGCCGACACCGGCCGCTCCGACGAGCAGCACGCCACCGAATTCGTCGGGTGGGTCGCGGCACAAATCCGGGAGCGGCTTGCGCCGGCCGACGCCGTCATGTACGAATGGGGTACCACCGCCATCAACAGTTGGCACGGACTCGCCCGCTATTGGCGGACCACCACCGGAGATGCCCCTCGATGACCAGCCCGAGCAGAGAGCCCGCTCCCTCGCCGATCCGGTGGCGGATGCCGATCGCCCTGCTCATCGTCACGATGATCAATTGGTTCGACCGCTCCGCCTTGTCGCTCGCGCTGCCGAAGATCGCCGAGGAGCATGGGTGGTCCACCACCGAGATTGGGACCAACGGCGGCCGGTTGATTTCGTTGTTTTTTCTCGGCTACGGACTCGCCAATTTGATCTTGAGTCCGATTGCCGAGCGGTTCGGGCCGCGGAAGGCACTGGCGTGGTCAGTCGTCGCTTTTTCCCTCGCGACGGCCTTGAATGCCCCGTTTGGCGCCACCGTCATCGCCCTCGCCGCACTCCGGTTCTTGCTCGGCGTGGCCGAGGGAATCCATTTCCCGATGTCGAGCGCGATCGTGAGCCGGTGGTTTCCGCTCAATGAGCGGTCGCGCGCCAATGGCCTGTTCATCATGGGCGTCCAAGTGGCGGTGGTCTCGGGCCCATTCGCCATGGTGCCGCTGATCGAGCACTTCGGGTGGCGGAGCATGTTCCTCGTCCTTGGGGCACTCGGCTTCTTCGTGGCGCTGCCCGCGGTCATCTGGCTCCTCCGCGACGATGGGCCGTACCGCCAGGGCGACGGGACCGACGGCGCCCCGCTCTGGGCCGTGTTTCGGAACCGCAACTACTGGCTGGTGCTGGTGGCCGGGATTCTCAGTAACATTGTCATCTATGGCATCCTGACCTGGCTTCCCACCTACCTCGCCAAGGGCCGCCAGGTGCCCTTTGCCGACTTGGCCGCGAGCGCGTCGGCACCGTTTTGGCTCGGTGCGTTAGCCATTCCGGTGTGGGCCGTCCTTGGGGATCGAACCGACCGCCGAGCCCAGTTTGCCAGCGTGGGATGCGGACTCGCGGGTATCGGCGTGTACCTCGCGGCTCACTCGACCAGCTTGGCAGTCACGGTCGCGTTCTTGGCCGGTTCGCTGTTTTTCCAGAACGCGTACCAAACTGCGGAATTCGCCCTGGTCCAGCGGATCCTCCCCCCGGAACGGGTCGGGGCGGCCACCGGTCTCTACAATGGCCTGGCCATCATCCTCGGCGGGGCGGGCGGCACGGCCCTGGTCGGGAAAGTGGTCGAAGTCACCGGCAGCTACGACAGCGGGCTGATGGTGGTGGTCGTGGCCGGCCTGCTCAATGCGGTGGTACTCGGGCTCCTCTCTCGTCGGATCAAGTATTGAGGCAACCATGAAGCGCGAAGCCAAGACCCCGGGCATCATCAGCGCGGCCCTCGTCACCATCCTCTTTGGGCTCGCTCGGCCGTCCGTTGCCCAGCAGCCGGGGTGGGGCCGCGGGTTCGACGCGCTGATGGACTCGATCCGGGTCCAGTGGAACGTTCCCGGCATGGCGGTGGCGGTTGTGTCCAAGGGTAAGGTCATTCACATGGCGGGGTACGGTCTCCGCGACGTGGCCGCCAAGCTTCCAGTCACCACCGACACCAAATTCGCCATCGCCTCGATCAGCAAGTCGTTCACGGTCACCGCCCTCGCGGCGCTGGCCAAGCAGGGCAAGATCGAATGGGACCGCCAGGTCCGGGACTATCTCCCGGATTTCCGGATGTCTGATCCGGTGGTGACCGAGCGGATGACGATTCGCGATCTGGTCACCCATCGCTCCGGGCTCGCGCGACACGATCTGATGTGGGGTATCGGCGTCTATAGCCGGGAGGACCTCTACCAGCGGCTTCGATATCTCCAGCCGAATAAAGACTTTCGAACCACGTGGCAGTACCAGAACCTGATGTTCACGACGGCCGGCTACCTGGCCGGCAAGGTGAACGGCAGCACGTGGGAAGACCTGGTGCAAGCCGCGGTGTTCACGCCGCTCCGGATGACCAACTCGGGCACCTCGATCGCGGCCTATCAACAGTCGCCGAATATCGCGCTTCCCTACGCCCTCCACGATGCGGACACCCTGATGCCGGTCCCGTGGCGGAGCACCGACGCGATCGCACCGACCGGCGGGGTCCACGCCAGCCTCGACGACCTGACCCGCTATCTCATCATGCAGATGCAGGGCGGCACCTTCGAAGGCCGTGACCTCATCGCCCGGGCCGACGCCCGCGCCATGCAATCGCCCCAGATGGCCATGCAGCAACCAATGACGACGCTAGCCGGCGAATTCCCCGAGTTGGGCGACGAGGCCTACGGCATGGGCCTCCTGGTCACCAACTACCGGGGCCACAAGCTGGTCCACCACCCCGGCAACTGGGACGGCTATTCGCTCGAGCTGAGTTTTCTGCCTAACGACTCGCTCGGCGTCGTGGTGCTCACCAACATGTACAGCACCATCCTCAGGGATTTCCTGCCCTGGCTGATCTACGACCGGCTCCTCGGCCTCCCGCCGGCGAATTGGAATGCCCGGTTTCTCGACCGGCGAGGCCGGATGCGCGCCATGACCCAGAACCAGCGGGCCGCCGAAGTGGCGAGCCGGGTGCCGAACACGACGCCGTCCCACCCGCTCGACGCCTACGTCGGGCGCTACAGCCATCCAGCCTACGGCGACATGGTGGTGAGCCGAGACGGCGACGGCCTCCGCCTCAAGTTCGGGGCCTATGAGTTCCCGCTACCCCACTTCCACTATGACGTGTTCCGGTTCGCGCCGGCAGCCGGGAACCCGGTGCACAACCGGTTCCGGTGGCGAGTGACGTTCAATACCGATGGGGATGGGTCGATCGGGTCGATCTCAGCGCCGGTCGAGCCGACGGTCGGACCGACCGTGTTTACGAGACGGCAGTCTACTCGGCCCACACCTCCCTGAAGTAGCCAGGAAGATCAATCGCGAGCGCGGTGTCCGTGCCGGGAGGGGCCCAGCGCAGGGAGACCTCGATGACGGCCGGCCTCGGGGCCCCGGGGGACCACCAGGGGGTTCACAATTCACGACTTAGAGCACCTCGAACACCCCGGCCGCCCCCATGCCGCCCCCAATGCACATGGTGACGCAAACCCGCTTGGCGCCCCGGCGCTTCCCCTCGATCAAGGCATGGCCGGTCAGCCGCTGGCCACTCATCCCGTACGGATGCCCCATCGCGATGGCCCCGCCGTTGACATTGAGCCGGTCCATCGGAATCCCGACGGTGTCGGCGCAATAGAGAACCTGCACCGCAAACGCCTCATTCAACTCCCAGAGGTCGATATCGTTGACCGTGAGGCCCAGGCGCTTCAAAACCTTCGGAATCGCGAACACCGGCCCGATCCCCATCTCATCCGGCTCGCACCCCGCCACCGCAAAGCCCAGAAAACGGCCTAACGGTTTGAGCCCATGCTGCTCGGCGAACTTCTCACTCGTCACGACACACGCCCCCGCCCCATCGCTGAATTGGCTGGCGTTGCCGGCCGTGACTACGCCGCCCGGTACGGCGGTCCGAATACCCTTGATGCCGTCGTATGTCGTGCCCGGCCGAAGTCCCTCGTCGACGCTCGACGTGACTTCCTTGGTCCGAAGGCCATTCACCGGATCGGCCACCCCGGCCGTCACCGTGATCGGCGCGATCTCGTCCTTGAACTTGCCGGCGTCCTGGGCGGCACAGGCCTTCTGCTGGCTCGCGGCCCCGAACTCATCCATCCGCTCTTTCGGCACCGCATACCGCTTGGCCACCGTCTCGGCGGTCTGGAGCATCGGCCAGTAGATCTCCGGCTTGTGCTCGGCAATCCAGCTGTCGGCGATCATATGCGTGTTCACTTCCTGCTGGACGCAGGAAATGCTTTCGAGTCCGCCCGCGACGTAGACGTCGCCCTCACCGGCCATGATCCGCTGCGAGGCCAACGCAATCGTCTGCAGCCCGCTCGAACAAAACCGATTGATCGTCATGCCCGCCACCGACACCGGCAAGCCGGCCCGAATCGCACACTGGCGGGCGATGTTGACCCCGGTGGCCCCTTCCGGATTGGCGCACCCCATCAGCACATCTTCGACCAGGCCCGGGTCGATCCCGGCGCGGTCGAGGGCAGCCTTGACGACGTGACCACCGAGGGTGGCTCCATGGGTCATGTTGAACGCGCCCTTCCAGCTCTTGGTGAGCGGGGTACGGGCAGTCGAGACAATCACAGCACGGCTCATGTCGTCATTCCTCTCAAGTAAAGCTCTTGCCGTCGGCCACCAGCTTCGCGAGCAGCGGCGCCGGTTGCCAGAAGGCGGCATCGTCGTTGGGGTTTTGGGCAAACCGCTTCATGGTCTCGGCGACATTGAAGAGACCTTGGCTGTCGGCGTAGCACAGCGGCCCGCCCCGGTGAATCGGGAAGCCGTAGCCGGTCAGGTAGACGATGTCGACGTCGCTCGCCTTGTTGGCAATGCCCTCTTCGAGCAGCCGGGCGCTTTCGTTGACCAAAGCATAGACCAGCCGGTGCACGATCTCCTCATCGGAAATCTTCCGGGCAACAATCCCGATCGACTTCCGGTAATCGGCAATGATCTGGTCGACCACCGGTGACGGAATCGCGTCCCGCTGGCCCGGCTGGTAATCGTACCAGCCGGCCCCGGTCTTCTGGCCGAACCGACCCGCCTCGCACACCACGTCCGCGACCTTACTGTACTTCATCTTGGGATATTCGACATAGCGCCGCTTCCGGATGGCCCAGCCAATGTCGTTGCCGGCCAAGTCGCTCATCCGGAACACGCCCATGGCAAACCCGAACTTCTCGAGCGCCCGGTCCACCTGCGACGGGGTGGCCCCTTCGTCGAGGAGGAACCCGGCCTGCCGGAAGTAGTGCTCCACCATCCGGTTGCCGATGAACCCGTCGCAGACGCCCGCCACCACCGCGGTCTTCTTGATCGTCTTGGCCATACCCATCACCGTGGCCAGCACGTCCTTACCCGTGGCGGCACCGCGGACCACCTCGAGCAGCTTCATCACGTTGGCCGGGCTGAAGAAGTGGAGACCGAGCACGTCGGCGGGGCGCTTCGTGAACGAGGCGATCTTGTTCATGTCAAGCGTCGACGTATTGCTGGCCAGGATGGCGCCCGGCTTGGCCACCTGGTCGAGTTTCTTAAAGACCGTTTCTTTGACGCCCATGTCCTCGAACACCGCTTCGATGATCAGATCGGCCTTCTTGAGATCGTCGTAGCTCAACGTCGGCGTGAGGAGACTCATCCGCTGCTCGTACTTGGCGGGATCGAGTTTACCCTTTTTGACTTGGCCCTCATAGTTCTTCCGAATGACGCCCAAGCCGCGGTCAAGCGCTTCCTGGCTGGTCTCGACGATGGTCACCGGAATGCCGGCATTCAGGAAATTCATCGAGATCCCGCCACCCATGGTGCCGGCGCCAATGACGCCGACCGAGGCGATGGTCCGGACCGGGGTGCCCTCGGGCACATCGGGAATCTTGCTCGCGGCCCGCTCCGCGATGAACCCATGGCGGAGCGCGGCCGATTCCGGGGTCAAGTACAGCGCCTGGAACAGCTCCCGTTCCCGTTGCATGCCAGCCTCGAACGGCAACTTGACCGCCCCTTCGACCGCGTCGACGCACTTGGCCGGTGCCGGGAAATTCTTGGCCATGGCCTTGACGGTGTTCCGGGCAAACTGGAAGTAGGCGTCGGGGTTCGGGTGCTTGGCCGGCAGGTCGCGCACCTTGGGGAGAGGGGCCCCGCCGGCATGCTTGGCCCCCATCTCGGCGGCAAAGGCCAGGGCGCCGGTCATCAGATCGCCGTCGATGATTCGGTCGAACAGCTTCTGCCCCGGCAGTTTGGCCAGCAGTTCACTCTTCACCGGCTCGCCGCTCACGATCAGGTTGAGCGCGGTTTCGACGCCCAAGACCCGGGGTAGCCGCTGGGTTCCCCCCGCCCCGGGCAGCAAGCCCAGTTTGACCTCAGGCAGCGCGATGCTGGCCCCTGGTGCCGCCACCCGGTAGTTGCAGGCCAGCGCCAACTCGAGCCCCCCACCCATGGCCACGGAGTGGATCGCCGCCACCACGGGTTTCCGGCACCCCTCCACCAGCCGGAGCAGGCTGTTCAGATTGGGCTCGGCCAGGGCCTTCGGGGTCCCGAACTCCCGGATGTCGGCCCCGCCGGAAAACGCCTTGCCGGCCCCGGTGATCACGACGGCGGTGACCGATGCGTCGGCTTCGACCTGGTCGATCCCGGCCGCAACCGCCGAGCGGGTGGCGATGCTGAGCCCGTTGACGGGTGGGTTGTTTAACGTGATGACGGCAATGCCGTCGCGGACCTCGTAGGAGGCGCTCATCCGGACCTGGTTCCTCTCTGGGCTATGCGAATCCTGCAACCCAGAAAGATAGATCCGGATCTGCCCCCGGCGCGACCCGACTAGTAGGCGGCGAGGGTAAGGCCGAGCGGCTCGAGTCGCTTGAAGTCGGCGGGGTTGGCCGTCGCCAGCGCAGCCCCGGCCCGGATCGCGGTGGCCGCGATCATGCAATCGATCAGGGTTCCCCGGCGGCGACCGGTGGCGTTGAAAAAGCCAGCGGCGGCAACCGCGTCTTCGGCCGCAAACTCGACCCGGTCAACGACGATCAGGGCGGCAAGGTCAAACTCGGCGGGCTCGAGCGGGCCGCAGAGAAACTCAGCCCACGCGACGGCGCTGGTGATCGGCCGCTGACCGTCGCGGAGCCACCGGCGCAATGCCCGGTCCTCGCCCGTGCCCGGAACCAGAGCCCGGATCAGAAAGCTGGTATCGACCATGATCACCGGGTGCGCCGCTCGGTCCTGACCGCCGCCGCCCAACGCCCCGCCGCGGCATTCGTCAAGGCAACCCGTCCCTGCAATTGATCGAGCACCGTAGCGCCCGGTGGTTCGAGACCGGCGGCGGCGACCCGAATCGCCCGTCGGAGGACATCCGACTTCGACGTTCCCCACCGCTTGGCGAGGGCGTTGAGCACCCGGACGGTCTCGGCATCAAGCGTGTAGGTTCCTTTGATTCGCGATATGGCCATACTTGAAGGTATGGCCATATGCTCAATTCGGCTAGATTGTCCTACCGGCGGTCCCAGTCGCGGGCCATCTCTCGTTGGTGTTTCTCCCAGCGCTCCTGTTCTCGGCGCCGGAATTCGCGCTCTCGCTTGGTCATGTCGTTCTCAAAGTCGATCCGCCGTTTCCGCGCCGGGTGCAGTCGCCGGCGTGCACGACGACGTCACCGGCTGGCACGGGCGGCATGTGGTGATGGAGCCCATGGGTATCGCTGATCAGAACGATTCGCACGGGGTCCGCGATCAGGGCCGGAGTGAGCGGCGGATATGTGATGCAACAGCCTTGGGGCGGTGGCACGGACGTTAGGCCGAACCGGGCGCTTTCCCCAGGGGGGCCTGCACCTGGAATCCACCAGACCAGACCCGACCAGACCCTCGCCGTCGCTCGACCCTCGCCGTATCTTCCGATGCGAGTTCCGTCCGACCTTTGTCACGTCTCCAGGAGACCAGTCCCAATGCCTCTGGCTCGATTGATCAGGGCGGCGCTGTTGCTCGCCTCAGTTCTTGCTCTTCCCGCCCCAGCGGGGGCGCAGGACGACCCGGCTCCATTCATCGCCCGGATCGAGGCCGCCCAGTCTCCCAACCGGCAGGGCTTCGATGGCCTGACCATCCCGGAGCTGCTGGCGCGGTTCAAGGTCCCGGGCGCCAGCGTGGCGGTAATCAAGGATTTCAAGATTCACTGGGCCAAGGGGTACGGCCTCGCCGACGTGACGGCCAACCGGCCGGTCGAGGTGACCACCGCCTTCCAAGCCGCGTCGATCAGCAAGCCGGTCATGGCCATGGCCGCGGTCCGACTGGCCCAAGAGGGCCGCTTTTCGCTCGACCAGAACATCAACTCGCTCCTCAAGTCTTGGCGAGTGCCTGAGAGCGAGCTGACCCGATCGCAGCCGGTCACGCCGCGGTCGCTCTTGAGCCATACCTCCGGTTCCGACGACGGGTTCGGGTTTCCCGGCTATGACCCCGATGCCCCGCGCCCCACCGTACCCCAAATCCTCAACGGCGAATCGCCGTCCAACGTGGGGGCCGTGCGCTTCGTCCGGCCGCCGTTCACCGGCCAGAAGTACTCGGGCGGCGGCACCGAGATGATGCAGCTCGCGTTGACCGACCTGACCGGACAACCATTTGCCGAGTTGATGCGCCAGAAAGTGCTCGACCCGCTCGGGATGACCGCGAGTTCCTACGAGCAGCCCCCGACCGGGGCGATCGCCGAGCGGACTGCCCGGGCCCACGGCGGCGACGGAAAGGCGATGGGAGCCAAGTGGCACGTCTACCCCGAACAGGCCGCCGCCGGTTTATGGACGACGCCGAGCGACCTGGCCAAAGTCGCGATCGAAACCCAGCGGGCCATCCAAGGTCCCGCGGGCAAGGTGCTCTCGCAGGCCAGCGCCCGCGAGATGATCGCCCCGACCGGGATGGGACCGTTTGCGGTCGGCTTCATGGTCGAGAAGCGGGGCGAGGGCTGGTACTTCATGCATAGCGGTGGCAACTGGGGTTTTCGCTGCGACTTGGTGGCCCACGTCCGGAAGGGCTATGGCGTGGTGGTCATGACCAACGGTGACAACGGCGGGGCCATCATCCGGGAAATCGAAGAGCGGGTCGCGGCCGCCTACGGCTGGGACTCGCTCGACAAGCCGATTCCCCGATAACATCTCACAACGGAGTTTTCGCATGACCTCGGGTTCCCGCACCGCCCGGATCGTCTTCTCCCTCCTGACCCTTGGGACGGTGGGCCACGCCCAGGGTTACGACATCGTGATCCGGAACGGACGGGTGCTCGACGGCATGGGCAACCCCTGGATCGCCGCCGACATCGGGATCCGGGGCGGCAAGATCGCCAAGATCGGACGGATTCCAGAGGCCGGCACCCGGGAACTCGACGCCACCGGCAAGTACGTCACGCCGGGCTGGATCGACATGATGGATCAGTCGGGCGGCGTCTTGCTCCGGAACGGATTGGCGCAAAACAAAGTGCTGCAAGGCGTGACGACGTCGATCGGCGGCGAAGGCGGTTTTCCGGTCCCGGCGGGCCGGATCACCGAGTATTTCCAAACGCTCGAGCGCCAGGGCATCAGCATGAATTTCGGGTCGTACTTCAGTGAGACCCAAGCTCGAAACCCGGTGCTCGGCCCATCGGCCCGGAAGCCGACTGCTGACGAGTTGACCCGGATGCGCGCCATCGTGGATACCGCGATGCGGGCCGGCGCGATGGGGATGACGACGGCGCTGATTTATCCTCCATCGAGCTACGCCACGACCGAAGAGCTGATCGAGGTGGCCAAGGCCATCGCGCCCTACGGCGGCACCTACGCGAGCCACATCCGGGGCGAAGGGAAAGAACTGATCGAGTCGATTGCCGAAGCCATCCGGATCGGGGAGGAGGCCAAGGTGGCGGTCGAGGTCTTTCACCTCAAGGCGGCATACAAGCCGGGCTGGGGCAAACTGATGCGGGCGGCCGGTGACCTGATCGACGCGGCCCGGGCGCGGGGTGTGGATGTGGCCGCCGACCAGTACCCCTACACCGCCGGCGGCACCGGGCTCGAGGCCACGATTCCGTCGTGGGCGTTCGAAGGCGGGATGGATTCACTCCGGGCCCGGCTCACCAACCCCGAGATCCGGAAGCGGCTCAAGCAGGAAACCAGGACCGGCTCGCCGGGGTGGTGGAACATCATCGAGGCGGCCGGCGGCTGGGACGGCATCGTGTTAGGCAACGCCCGGAACCCTGAGAACGCCAAGTACGTCGGGAAATCGCTGACCGTGATCGCCAAGGAAATGAAGAAAGACCCCCGCGATGCCGCCTGGGACTTGGTACTGGCCGGGGGAGGCCGGGTTACCGCGATCTATCACATGATGGGTGAAGACGACGTCAAGATGGCGCTCAAGTTCCCCTGGGTCAGCATCGGCAGCGACGCAGGGGCGTCAGCCGACCCCGGCGCCATCGATGGGACCGGACTGCCCCATCCACGCGCCTACGGAACCCACCCGCGGATCATCGCGCAGTACGTCCGAAAGGATGGGCTTCTGACTCTGCCGGAGGCGATTCGAAAGATGACCTCGTGGCCCGCCACCCGGATGAAGCTCGCCAACCGCGGCTCGCTCAAAGAGGGCAATTGGGCCGATGTCGTGGTGTTCGACTACGACAAGATTGAGGACGAGGCGACCTGGGCCGAGCCGGTGAAGTATCCGAGCGGAATCGACTACGTGCTGGTGAACGGCCAAGTCGTCACCGAGCACGGCAAGCATACCGGCGCCAAGCCCGGCATGGTGCTGTACGGTCCGGGCAAGAATTAGCGTCGTTCGAGGAAGGTCTCGACGGTCATCGGGGCAACCCCGAAACGATCAGCGGTCTTTTGCCAATGGTCGAGCCGGTGATCTTCCCGGCCCGACCAGTACCCGATGGGCATGAACCGGGCTGCCAGTTCGTTGAACGGCCGAACCAACGCCGCCCCGTACCGGAGCACCGCCAGCGGAATCCGCCGACGGCAGACCTTCCGGCCGGCTGCCTGCTCCAGGACATCGGTCAGGGCCGCGATCCTGGTGGTCATCCTGTCGGTGAACTTTCTGGGCGACGGGTTCCGGCGGGTGAACCCCGGCTCACCCTCCGCTCGTATCTGACGTATACTCTTTCACCCATCAACCTGAAATGGCCGCGATGACCACCCCGAAAACCCAAGAAAATCCCAGCCTGCTCGGCCGGCTCATCGACGCCAAACCCGGGGAGTTGGCCCCGGTCCTCTGGGCTTCGGCCTATTTCTTCTGCGTCATGGCAAGTTGGTTCATTCTTCGGCCGATCCGCGATGAAGCGGGCATCGCCGGCGGGATTCGCAATCTGCCGTGGCTCTTCACCGGCACGATGATCGCCATGCTGGTGGTCAGTCCTGCGTTCGCCGCCTTGGTCGCCAAGTTGCCCCGGAAGCGATTCGTTCCGATTGCCTACCGCTTCTTCCTGGTGAACCTGGTCGTGTTCTTTGCCCTGTTCACCGCATTCCCGGAACCCCCACAGCAGGTTTGGGTTGGACGGGCCTTCTACCTGTGGGCCAGCGTTTTCAACCTGTTCGTCGTGTCGGTGTTCTGGGGTTTCATGGCCGATGCCTTTCGGTCTGAGCAGGGTAAGCGACTCTTCGGTTTCATCGGCGTCGGGGGGACCGTCGGCGGTATCATCGGGTCCTTCACCACAGCCTCCTTAGTGAAAGGAGTCGGCACCGCGGGGTTGTTGCTGGTTTCGGCCGCTCTCCTCGAGGTCGCGGTCCAGTGCGCCGGGCGACTGGCCAAGCTGTTCCGCGACGGAGGCGAGGGGCGCGAGGCGGTTCCGGACGAGGCCGCGATCGGGGGAGGCGCCCTGTCCGGCATCAGTCACGTGTTCAAGTCGCCCTACCTACTCGGCATTTGCGGATACATGCTGCTCTACACGATTGGGTCGACGTTTCTCTACTTCCAACAAGCCCATATCGTCGAGGGTGCCTACCAGGAGGATCGCGCCGCGCGAGCCGCCTTGCTCGCCCAAATCGCGCTGGCGGTCCAGACGTTGACCGTGGTGGTCCAAGCCCTGCTGACGGGCCGGTTGATGAAGCGCTTGGGCATTGCGGTCATGTTGACGATCGTGCCGGCCATTTCCGTCGCGGGATTCCTCGGCGTTGCCTTGGTGCCCAGCGTGGCGGTGCTGATTGGGTTCATGATACTTCGGGGCGCCGGCAACTACGCCGTGGCGCGGCCCTCGCGGGAGGTGCTCTACACCGTCGTGAGTCGCGAGGACAAGTACAAGGCCAAATCGTTTATCGATACGTTCGTGTACCGATTCGGCGATCAGGTGGGGGCATGGGGCGATCGTTTGCTCGGCTCACTCGGACTCGGAATGGCCGGGGTGGCGTTGGTGGCGGCCCCGCTCGCCGGCCTCTGGCTCTTGATCGGGCTCTGGCTCGGGCGCCGGCAGGTGGTTCTCGGCACTCGGGACTCGGCGCTCGGCGCTCGGCCGTAGGGGGGCAATCTCGACGAAGGGCACTGACCGGATCGACTCCCGCGAGATTGCGAGGTCCGGTCAGGCCCCCATTATCATCCGCCGATCACACCCACTCTTCGCGTTGCCGTCATTGGCGCCGGCCGCTGGTCGGCCTCCGCGCATTTACCAGATTTTCAACGCTCGCCGCTGTCCGAACTCCTCGTCATCTGCGACCTCGACCGGGATTTGGCCGAGCGGCGGGCCCGCGAGTTCGGGATTCCTGAGGTGACCACCGACTACCGCTCGATCCTGTCCCGGCCCGATATCGGCGTCGTCGACATCGTCACCCGGGGCGACCATCAGGACCTGGTGTTCGAGGCCCTCGAAGCCGGGAAGCATTGCCTGGTCGAAAAACCGGTCTGCCACGACTACCGCGGTGGGTTGCGCTGCCGTTAGGGGAACAGGATCGGGGTCCGGCGCAAACGAGTCCGTTTTAGATCAGCCCGGCCACGCCGTCCCGGATTCGTTCCATGGCGGACTCGAGATCGGAACTCGCCGATGCGAACGACAATCGGAGCCGTCCTTCGCCCCGGGAACCGAAGGCCAGGCCGTCGATCGTAGCAACCCCATGGTGTTCGAGGAGGTGCACGGCCAGCTCGCGGGATTTCATCTGATGACGGGCCAGCAACTCAGAGAAGTCGGGGAATACGTAGAACGCTCCGGCCGGGACTGGACAGCGCACCCCGTCAATCGCATTGAGCCCGGCCACCAGCAGGTCGCGCCGGACCCGATACACCGCGACTTGGGCGGCGACACTCTCCTGGGGACCAGTCAGTGCGGCCACCCCGGCCCGCTGGATGAACGGCGCGACACAGGTATAGCCGTTGATCGCGAGGGTCGTGAGTCGCTCGACCCAAGGCCTGGGAACCGCCAGGTAGCCCAGCCGGTACCCAGTCATGGCATACGTCTTGGAAAATCCATCGACGACGATGGTCCGGTCGCGGGCACCCTCGTACGCCGCCAGGCACGCCGCTCGCTCGCCCTGGTACACCAAGCGGGAATAGATGTCGTCGGAAACCACGGTGAGTCCATGGCGCGCCACCAAGGCGGCGAGCCGTTCGGTGGCCGCTCTGGTGAGGGCGCCGCCAGTCGGATTGTTCGGCGAGTTCAAGACCAGTACCCGGGCCCGGGGAGTAATCCGTGCTTCGATATCATCGACATCGGGGGCGTTGTTGTCGTCAACCCCGTAGCCCACCGGCGTCGCGCCGACGAACCGGGCCACCGACGGGTAAATCGGAAACCCCGGGTCCGGCACCAGCACGTCATCGCCGGCGCTGACCGTGGCCAGCATCGAGTAAAACACGGCCGACTTGGCGCTCGGCGTCACGATGACTTGGTCGGGATCGAACCGAACGCCACGGGAGGCGAGATCGGCCGCAATGGCCTCGCGAAGTTCTGGAATGCCGGTCGGGGCGACGTAGCGGGCATCGCCGGCCCAGAGCGCGGCAATCGCCGCCTCGGTCACATGCGGAGGGGCGGCGACGTCGGGCGCCCCCAGTTCGAGATGGACGACCGAACGGCCGGTCCGCTCGATTTCCGTGGCGCGCCGGAATACGTCCAGCGCGCCTTCACCTGACAACAGGTCGAGCCGTGCGGCCAAGTCTCCGGTCATTCCAATCTCCTACATCATCAAGTCGCCACCGTTGATATCGAGCGAGGCACCGGTGATGTAGCCGGCCGCCTCGGAGGAGGCAAAGCAAATCAGATCGGCGACCTCGCGGGCCGTCCCCAGACGCGGAACCGGGTATCCCTGCGCTAGCTGATTCAATCGCTCCGGGGTCGCGGTCTCACGAGTGAGTTCCGTGTCGATCATACCCGGGCACACCGCGTTGACGGTAATCCCGAACCGACCGAGTTCCTTCGCGGCGGCCCGAGTGAAGCCGAGCAAGCCGGTTTTCGACGCGGTATAGTGGGCGCCACCGAGCGTGCTCACCATCCGTCCGGCGGTGGACGAGATATTGATGATCCGGCCATAGTGCTGGCCCTTCATCGTCGGGAGGGCCGCCTTGGTCAGGAGGAACGGCGCCGTCATGTTCACTTCCAAGGCCAGCCGCCACTCCTCGGCGGTCAATTCATCGAGCCGGGTCCCGAGGGCGTGAGCAGCGTTATTGACGAGGATGTCGAGCCGGCCAAACCGCGCCACGACCCGAGCGACCAACTCCTCGGGCACCCCGGCGCCGGTGATGTCGCCGGGGGCGGCGAAGGCTCGGTCACCCAACTCGGAGGCGATCGCCTCGGCCCGGGAGGGGTCGCGGACGTTGACGGCCACCGAGGCGCCGCGCTCGAGCAACCGTTCCGCCGCCGCCCGGCCCAGGCCGCGCGAGGCGCCGGTCACCAGGGCCACTCGGCCGGCGAAATCTTGGGGAACCATGGTCGAATATACTCGGGGCTCGGCACTCGGCACTCGGGGCTCGGCACTCGGCGGGGGGTTAGAACCATTGGCCGAGGCGGAGGTAGAGGGCCAGGCAGCCGGGGCCGGGCGCGGCGAGCAGCGTGACCAGGGCGAGGATCATGCCCTACATCCGGAACAGATAGCTGGCCTTTAAAAAGAACCCGTCACCGGTCCGGGCGAGGTCGCCGAACTTGAACCGGCCGGTGTCGCGATAGCTCCCGCCGTACCCGGCGAAGAACACGGTGCCGGGCGTCGGCTGAAACGAAAAGAGAAAATCGGTCCGAAATCCGTTGGTCTCCGTTTGGGAAGCCGGCCCACGTTTGTAGATCCCGTCGCGCGGATCGAGGAACAGAATCGGATCGCCGGTCCGGCCATCATCTCGGAGGGCGTCCCGCTTCGACGCCCGGTACTCGCCGACGACCCGGAGAAAGAGCGACCGATTGAGCTGGTACTCGACCCGAAGCCTCGGGATATGGGTCACCGAGACGACCGATCCATCGGATCGGCGCTGGAAGTAGGTCAGCACGTAGGTCCCGAGGGCCCGGATTTGGCTGGTTGGCTGAAACTGAATCGTCGAGTTGACGAAGAGAATGTTGGCGGGCGACCATTCGAAGTAGTTCACGTCCGCTCCGAAGGTGGCGTTGATATCGACGGAGAACGGACCGACCCACGGCGTGCCGAGGGTGACACTACTGCCATAGTTGTGAACGGTGGCGCCCCCCGGGTAGGGAGCGACCGTATCGACGATGCCGGCCGCGCCGTGGCGCTCGAGGGCGTACCCCTGGAACAGACGCCGGTCGTAGCCGAAGTACTCAAACCAATTGAAGGCCCTGAGACTCCAGCCGCCCCGGAACTCGAAGCTCCCGGTGAGAAAGAACTGCCGGTCCTGGAACCCTCGGCCCTCGACGAAATCATCGTAGGTCCATCGGCCGTTGGCGCTCACCCCGCCGGTAGCCCGGGCCACGAACGCACCCGGCTTCCCGTAGACCGTCCACGACGGCCCGCCCGAGATCGTCACGGCATCCGGAACCCCGATGAAACCGGCCGCGGCCTCAAAGGCATCACTGACACCTTCGAATTTGGCCTGGAATCCGAAATGCCGGCCGGCCCGCCGAGCGTCGAGCTGCCAGAGCGGCGCCACATCCCGGTGCCCGTCGCGCGTCGTCACGCTGCCCACGACTTGGGCCGAGAGGGCGGTGCCGCCCGGGAGCACGACGCGAGTGTCGACCCCGCCGAGGTGACTGCTGAATCGCGGCTCGGTGCGGCTGGTGAAGACCAGGCCCGCCCGCGATCCGCCCCCCAAGTCTCGCTGGGCCCTGGCGATGGCGAAGAACGGCTGGTCGATGCCGCTCCGCGAGGTCTCCCGGCCGTCCAGGGCAAGCATGGTGGCCACGGTCGTCCCCGAGACCTTGCCGGTGAGCTTCGCGGCACCGACCGGCGCGGCGATTCGCCGGGAGTAGATCAGCTGGTTCGGCGTCGAGAACTGTTCGATTCCCTCCAGAAAGAACGGGCGCTTCTCGGCGAAGAACAGGGCCCGCCGCGGATCGTTCACGATCTGACTGGCGTCGGCTTCGACCTGGGAAAAATCCGGGTTGACGGTGCCGTTCAGGGTCAGATTGGGGGTGACACCCCACCGTACGTTGCCCCCGAGTTCCGCCGCATTGTCGTACCCCCACCGGCCCGACGGCAAAGTGGGCGCGCCGGTGGCCCGGGCGGTAACAACCGGGTTCAGATCCATCACGATGCCGCGTCGGAGCCCGGTCAGACCCAGCAGAGTGCCCCCCTGCCGGAGGAAACTCGGCGCGCCGCGAATAGCGGGGGCCCAGGAATCTTCATGCCCCGAGGCCTGGGTCCGCCGGATGATGTGGAGACCCCAGTCTTGTGACTCGGCGGGTTGGTACCGAAGGGTCTTGAAGGGAATCCGAACTTCCACCTCGAAGCCATCGGCGGTCAACCGGCCCCGGGAGGCGAACACGAAGTCGGGACTCAAGTCGGTGGTATCGCGGCCGCCGTTGCTCCGGCCCTGCTCGGCCATCGTGCCGTCCTGCTGGACGCCGAGTGGATTGACCGCAAAGACCAGCGCTTGATTGCCGTCGTTATAGGTCCCGAGGTAGAACTCGACCCGATCCTCATCCGCCAACCGATCCCGGTTGGCCAGGGTGGCCCTGACGCTCCCGGGGCGAGCCTTGGCCCGAACCCCGAAATGCAATGCGGTCGGTGAGTACCACACCAGGATCTCGGTATCCTGCTCGGCCCGGCGGCCATCGGCCGGCGCGTATTGGGAGAACTCGGTCAGCCGCGAGGCTTGAGTCCACGAGGGCTCATCCAGGATGCCGTCGATGACAACGCCGGCGTCGATCCGGGGGAGGGCCACTTTCAGACGGCCGGCGGCTCCGGAATAGGCATCCACAAGAGTATCGGGCGCCGCGGCGAGGACGGTCAGAAGCAAGCACAACATTTCGGTTCCTCAGAGACTTATCGGTGGTCGCCGGATTGCCGCGGGTAGGCCAAGATACCTACGGGCGAACGGGTTCTGGAGTAACACGGTTGCACTCCGGACCCGTCACTCCACGAAGGTCAAGACCATCCCCGCCCCGTGGGAGGCCGGGATCACAAGCCGGCTTCCCTCGTCGATCGCCGGGACGCCGTTGGTGGCCAGCAGTGCCCGGCTCCGCCCGAGGTTCTCGACCCGGAATTCCATCGCAACCCCGTAGCCGCCTAACAGTCCGCACCAGGCGGGCGCCGCCGCTCCGAACCGGTCCTCCAGCAGAGGCGGCGCGATGATCTCGACCAGTTCCCCCCGCGGAGTAATGAACGCCACCGCCGTCGGGGAGGCCCGCACCGGCGGAGCCCCGAACATGGCCCCGAAGTACTTGGTATCGCCCGCCGGGTTCTCGGACACGTAGGTGAGTCCCGTGACCTCGATCGCTCCGTTCGGGTGGCGCTGGTAGACCGGCACGAAGATGGTCTCCGGCTTGTAGTGGTGGGACAGAAAAAGGGTCAGATACCGGCGGCGCCCATCCCGCCAGACGTAGAAGCAATGACTGTTGGTTTCGTCGGTAGTGCCGTCCGGCATTGGAATGGCGCGCCGGGCGTTCAGGATCGGATCCGGCGCCAGGCCCAGGGCCGCCACGGTGTCCCGGTCGCGCGGCAAGTCGTCCGAGGTGAGGCTCACGATCGCCATCCCGTCGCCACATTGAAACCGGGGCATCATCCGATCGCGAAGCAGTGGCAAGCTCCAATCGAGATCCGCCACGATTTCGTAATAGGTGTTCCGGAGCTGGAAGATCCGGTTGCAGGAACCGAGCTCGGCGTGGCGGGCCACCGGCAAGACCTGGAAGCCGAGCCGTTCAAAGGCGGCCCCGGCCAGATCGAGGTTCTGAACTGCATGGGCAAAATGGTCGAGGGATCGCATCGAAACGGCTTTCAGGGTAATCTAGGCAAGCCAACCTTCTGGAGTCACCATGCCGAGGCTAAGATCGCTCCTCGCGGTCCTCATCCCAAGCGTCCTCGCGGGGCAAACCCTCCCGCGGGTCGTCATTCAGACCACCCTGGGCCAGATCGAAGTCGAGATCGACACGGTCCACGCCCCGGTTTCCGCCCAGAACTTTCTCCGGTATGTCGACGCGAAGTTCTCCGACCGGGGCTCGTTTCATCGAACCGTCACCATGGCCAACCAGCCCAATGACGCGGTCAAGATCGAAGTGATCCAGGCCGGTGGGGACACGACCCTCCAGAAACAGTCCGGACCGATCCTGCTCGAGCGGACCACCGTCACCGGCCTGAAGCACCGGGCCGGGACGATCTCGATGGCCCGGACCGGCCCGGACACGGCCCGAGATCAATTCTTCATCTGCGTCACCGATCAGCCCGAACTGGACTTCGGCGGCAAGCGGAATCCCGACGGGCAGGGCTTTGCCGCCTTTGGGAAGGTCGTGGCTGGCCTCGACATCGTCCGAAAGATCCAGCAAAGCCCGGCCGACGGCCAACGGCTAACCCCGGCAATCGCCATCACCCAGATCAAGCGGAATAGCATGCTGTTCCAAGCGCCACCACCACCCACGGCCTTCGTAGATGTGGCCGTGCTCGCGATGGACCAGCCTGGCGTCCTCGAGCACCAGACCGTGCTCGTGAAAGACGGCCGAGTCTTCTGGATCGGCCCGGCCAAGCAGGCCCCGTCGTCGAAGAACTACCGGGTCATCGACGGGCGGGGCCAGTTTCTGCTGCCCGGCTTTTCCGATATGCACACCCACCCCGGCCGGCCGCTCGACCTGGTCACCTACCTGGCCAACGGGATTACCACCATCCGGGTGATGTGGGGCGACACCGCCACGTTAGGTTGGCGGAAGGCGGTCGCGGCCGGCTCGCTCGCCGGACCCCGCATCGTCACGTCGGGCGCCATCATCGACGGGAGCCCGCCGTTGCAGCCATCCATGACCGTCGTGACCGACCCCGCCAAAACTCGCGCCGAGATCGCGGCCCAGCATCGGGCCGGCTACGACTTCATCAAGGTCTATAACAGCGTCCCGAAGGCGGTGTACGACACCATCGTTCGGGTAGCCCGGGGGTTGGGCATGCCGGTGGCCGGCCACGTTCCGTTCGAGGTCGGACTCACCGGCGCCCTCGCCGCGAAGCAGGCCTCGATCGAGCACTTGCGAGGATACATTGCCGAGTTGGTGCCGAAGGACGCAGCCGTGCAGCCCGGGGCAACCCTCCGGTCCCGCACCGTGGCGTGGAACTACATCGACCGGTCGCGGTTTCCGGGCCTGGTGGAGCAAACGGTCCGGGCCGGAGTCTGGAATACTCCCACGTTCGTCGTGGCGTATCACATGATGCTGCCCGATTCGGCGTACCGGGCCCTGGCCCAACGTCCCGAGGTCAAACTGTTTCCGGGCCAAGGGGCTCCGGACCGTTCCAAGATCAGTTTCTTGGCCGACTTTACCGAGGCCGATTTTGCCGAGGCAGGGCGGGCCCTGGTGCCCCAACTGGAGTTGGCCAGGGCCCTGGCCAACGGTGGCGCCAAGCTGATGATCGGGACCGACTCGTGGCTCCAGGGGTACGCCTATCACGACGAGCTGATGCTCTTCGAGCGCGGCGGGTTCTCGCCGGCGGAGGTCCTTCGGATGGCCGCCCGGGCCGGACCCGAGTTTCTGGGTAACGCCCTGACCCAGGGCACCGTGGCACCGGGACAGGTGGCCGACCTCCAACTGGTGGGCGGCAATCCGCTCGAGTCGTTAGGCAACCTCCGGGACCGTCGCGGGGTCATGGCCCAAGGCCGGTGGTACTCCGCGGCCGACTTGAACGCCAGACTGACCGGAGGCGCCCCCTAAGCCTACGGCTCGAGGATCCGCGCCAGCCAGTGGAGTACGTTGAGGACAAATTGAGAATTTTGTTCCGCCATCGGGGCGTTCATACCCATCGGCCGCTGCTCAGGTCCGGCCACTTGGGCGCTGAACATGGCGGCTTCGCCGAAGAAGGCCACCCGGCCGCCGCGGACCCGGATCGTCGCGCCCTGCAACCAACCGCCGACCGGCCGCCTTTTGGTGTCGGGGCCGAATTGCCACGCAATCCGGGGCTCGAGCGACACAAACGACGCCGGCAGGATCAGCACCGGGGCGGCCCGCCCTACCGCCACCCGAAACGCCTGTCCGGTAAAGCTCCGCACCTGAGTGATCCGCTCGGTGGTATCGCGACCTCTCACAATCGGGTGCGGCCGGAGGGTGCCATCGCTCGAGGTAAAGAGGGTCGGGAGGGCAAAGGCGGCCTGGCGCTCCGCATCGCCTCCTTCGAACCCCGCCACGGCAAACCCATCGGTAAACGAGATTCCGAATGCCGTCGCCAGTTGGGCCGCGGCGCCCGCCAGCGGCATATGATCGGCAATCAGGAGCAGCGACCCGCCCTGCTCCACCCACAGATAGACCGACTTGATTTCATCTTTGGTAAACGCCGACGGCGTCGGGGTTGGATAGGTGTCCCAACTGCTGTCGTTCGGCTGGGCGTTCGAGATGACCAAAATCCGGCACCGGGACAACCCGTCGAAATCGAACCCCGCTCGATTGGCCGAGACTCGGAACCCGTCCCGCCGAGCCAACTCACCAAAGGCCCGGAACCGGTTGTCGAGGGTGTGAAAGTTGTGGTGGGCCTCGTCGAGGCAGAGCGTCGGGCCCGCCCCGATCGGATAGGCGGGCCGCCGGACCGGCGGCCGGAACGCGGTGTCGGGAACTTGTTGGGCGCTGACCGATCCGCCGGCCAGCGCCCCGACCAGCCACCCGACCGCACAGCGGATCATCACTTGACTACTTGCCCTCGAATTTGGTGGCGATGGCTTCCGCCACCCGCTTTACCAGGGCCGATGGATCCTCGGCGCCGTTCCGGGACTCGACCGTGATGACATAGCGATACCGGGTGATGGCGGTGATCTTGGCGTCCTTGGACTCCTTGTCGAACTCCTCCCATCCTCCGGTATAGGGCACGCCCATCTTGACCGACCCGACCCGGCGGCGGGCATCTTCCTGGCCGAAGGCCATCATCATCGGGGCCGCCATCATCGCGTACCCTTAGGGTGTGAGGCGCTTCGGCGCCAGACGGCCCACCCAGATCCCGCTGTTCATGTCGGTCGCATAGACGAATCCCCGGTGCGGCTGGGCGCCCCAGCTCATCGGGACGTTCGGCCGGAAGCCCTTGGCCGACGCCGCCCAGATCGAGCCGATCTCCCGGCCCTGGGCGTACAGATCACCCCGGAGTTCGCCGCTGACATCGACCGCGCGGACTCCGGCCTCGAAGTTCCCCACGTACAGCACGTCGTTCTCGATCCAGATGTTGTGGCTCCCGGCATTCGGCACGCTGTACTCCGCCACCTTCACCGGGTGCTCGATGTCGGTCACATCGAGCACGTGGAGCCGGCCCAGGGTCTTGATCCGGTCCCGGCTGTCGGAGTCGAACAGCTGGGGAAACACTTCATCGCCGATGACGAGGTACTTCCCGTAGCGAAACACGGTATGCGTCCCCGCCAGCATGTCGGGCGGATAGAACTCAGTGGTATTGTAGGTGTAGCGACTGACGAAGGCGGGGTTGGCGGGACTCCCGCCCTTGATCCCGCTCCCGACATCGAGAATGACCACGCCGTCCTTGAAGTAGGCCAAGTACGCCAGGCCATCCTTGACCTGAATGTCGTGCAGGTAGCGGCCGGCGGTCTGCCCCGTCGGGTCGACATAGGCATGCCGGTTATCCAAGGTCCACTTCCCGACCTCCCGCGGATTGGCCGGGTCCTGGAAGTCGATCACCTTCATGCCCCGGGTCCCGTCGTCGGTGAGATAGACATAGTGCCCGTCGACAAACGCGCTGTGGACGCCGGCGGACACGGTGGCCGTATACTCCGACAACAGTTTCGGGTGGAGCGGCGCGGACAAATCCAGGAAAGCAATCCCGTTCTTCCGCACAGACGAGCCCTGCCGGGACACCACGCCGATCTTGCCGTCGGCCGTGGTCGAGATGTCGTTGATGATCCTCGCGTCGAACATCACGGAATCGGTCTTGACCGGAGCGGCCGGATTGGAAATGTCGAAGGCGTAGATCCGGTCGGCGATGGTGCTCACGTAATACACGCTGCCGATGGCCCACCCTTCGGCTGCCTGGAGGTCGCTGAACACCACCGACCCCACGGTCTCGAAGGTCCGATCGTGGACCCGCGGCAGAATCGTGACGGTGGTGGCGGCGGTCACCGCCCCGGCAATCGCGTTCACGAGATAAGCTCCGGCCCGCTCGGCCACCAAGGCGCCGTCCGGATAGACCGTGGCCCCGCCGCCACTCACCACCCACCGCACCGGGGCGTCCGCCACGAACCCGCCCGATCGATCGAACGCCCGGGCACTCATTCGGAGCACATCACCAGTGCGTCCCCCCGCTGGTCCGGTGACCTCGAGCCGCGCCACCGGATTCTTGATCACCTCGACCCGGAGTGATCCGGACACGCCGGCGGTCGTGGCGGTGATGGTCGCGGACCCCGGCGCCCGGCCGGTCACGACGCCGGACGGATCGACCGACGCGACGCCGGGCGACGAGGACCGAAACACCATCGCGGGACCGAGCAAGGGTTCGTCGTCTTCGGTCGTGGCGGTCGCCGTGAGGCGGACCACGCCGCCTGGAACGAGTCGGCCGCCCTCAGCACCAATCGTCACCTTGACGGCCGGCTTCGGCAGCACCGTGAATTCGGCCGAACCGACTTTGCCGCCCACCCGAGCCAACACCTTGAGACTACCTTGCCGGAACGCGCGGACCATCCCGCTTTGGTCCACCGCGGCAATCTCGAACGGCCCCGAGAGCCACACCACAGTGCCGCCCGGGATCACGTTGCCCGCCGCGTCTTTGGCGCGGGCCGTCAACTGCACCGAACGGCCCGCGACCACAGTGCCCGAGGCCGGCGACACTTCAACCGAAGCCACCTGGGCCCCGGCTTGGCCCCGGACCAATGCCACCAGCAGGAACAACGTGACGGCTGTCTTCATAGATGATCTGGCGCCCCCTGCGCCTTCCGAGATGCGAAGTAGGTTACCGCGGCAAGCAGGACCGTGACACCTACCGCCCCCACCTCCCGCCGCTCCAACGTGGTGGCGAGCACCACCACCAAGCCCATGGCCGCGAGCGGAATGACCGGGCCACCGATCAGCCTGAAGGGCGCGCCATCCTCGCCGATCCGCCGCCGCTGCAGCACCAGCGTGGCGGCGCAGCAGACGAAATAGATCAGGAGTAACGCACTCGACGACAAGGCCGTCAAGGTGTCGAAATCCGCCACGATGGCCAGGACGCAACTCAAGGCAGCATGCACCATGATGGCCACCGCCGGCGAGCCGAACCGCGGATGCACCGCGGCAATCGCGCGCGGAATCCGGCCGGCCAGCGCCATGGCATAGAGCGTCCGCGGCGCAATCAGCATCGCCGCGCTAAGAAACCCGATCGTCGAAATCACGGCGGCCAGCAGAATGAAGGTCCGTCCGCCGTCACCGAACACCACCGCCGCCGCATCGGCGAGTGGGGCCTGGGTATGAGTCGGCAGTTCCGGGCCGAGGAGGCCTTGGGCCGCGAATTGGACGCCGAGATAAATGATCGTCGCCGCCACCAGCCCGCCAAGAATTCCCCGCGGAACCGTCCGGGCCGGGTCGCGGAGCTCGCCGCTGACTGCCAAGGCCGACTCGAGGCCGGCAAAGAGATAAAGCAGTCGCATCGCCATCCGGCCGATGTCGGCCGCGGGCGGGATCACGTCCCATCGGACAAACTCGGGTCGGAACGCCACCAGGCCGATGATCCCAAGTAGAATCAAGGGCGCCAACTTGGCGAAGGTGACCAGTTCCACCACTCGGACCCCGCCGCGGGCCCCGCCGCGGATGTTGATCCAGGCAAAAATACCGAACGTCAGGACCAGGATCAGCGCCCGGGGCATGCCTTCCCCGACCACCGGAACCAGCACCGACAACGACCGGATGAACACCGTGCCGACCACGGCTGTCGCCACCAACTGGACCCCGAGGTAGGTCAGGAGGCCAACCAGCCACGCTGTAAACGGGCCAAAGGCCGTCTCGACGTACGCGTACATGCCCCCGGTACCCGTCACTCGGCTGCCCGATTCCGCGAAACAGAGCGCGATCAGGCCCATCAGCGCCGCGGCCACCACGTAGGCCAGAATGCCGGGCCCGCCGAGCGTGGCGGCAATGGTGGCCGGGAAGACGAAAATGCTCGATCCAATGATGAGATTGATGACGCTGGCCCCGAGGCCGAAGGGGCCGATCGTCCGGGCGAGGCCACCGGAACTCTGCTGGTCGTTCACTGGTCGTGAGTCCTTGGTGGCCGAGGCGGTGCCAATAGTATCACCAACACCTAGCGATGGACCAGAGAAGGGCCGTATCTTCATTTATCTACGATCCGAGAACTCATGTTGACTCCCGCCTTCCGGCTCGGCGTTCTGACGCTCGCCCTTTTCTGGGGTAGCGCCCGAGCCCTCGACGGCCAAGCAATCGCCACCCATCCCCGGGTCAAAGAAGCCCTCGCGGCCTACGAAAAGTGGCTCGACGGCGAACGGGCCTTCAAGAAGATCCCCGGCATCGCGTCCGCGCTGGTCATCGACCAAGACGTGATCTGGCAGGGCGGCACCGGGTATGCGGATTGGGCCCGGAAGACGCCGGCCACCCCGAACACCCTCTACAGCATCTGCTCGATTTCAAAACTGTTCACCAGTATTTCGACGCTCCAACTCCGCGACCAAGGCAAGCTCCGCCTCGATGATCCGGTGGCCAAGCACGTCCCCTGGTTCGCGCCGAAGACGGCCTACCCGGCCGACGGCCCGATCACCGTCGAGGGGCTGTTGACCCATGCCTCGGGATTGCAGCGGGAGTTTGCCGACACCCTCTGGGTCGAGCCGAACATGGCCTTCCCGACCATCGACGAACTCAAGCGCGACGTGGCCGGCCGCGAGGTGGCCTACCGGCCCGAGCAGTACTTCCAGTACTCCAACCTCGGCTTCACGATGCTGGGCGCCGTGGTGGAGGCCGCCTCGGGCCGGCCCTACGCCGACTACGTCCAAACCAACATTCTGGGCCCCTTGGGCTTGACCAACACCTTCTCCGAAATGCCGGCGGCGGAACGCGGGAAACGATTGGCCATGGGCTACAGCGGTATCGACCGGGACGGCAACCGTCACCCGATGCCGTTCTATCAGACCAAGGCCATGGCGCCGGCCGCTGGCTACGCGTCGACCGCCCTCGATCTCGCCAAGTTCGCTTCGTGGCAATTCCGGTTGCTCGCCGAGGGCGGCACGACCGTCCTCTCCGCCACCACCCTCCGGGAAATGCAGCGGGTCCACTTCCTGGATCCGGGCTGGAAGACCACCTGGGGCTTAGGGTTCGAAGTCTGGCGCCATGATGACAAGACCTTCGTTGGCCACGGGGGCAGCTGCCCGGGCTACCGAACCCAGTTGACCATGAAGCCCGACGAGAAGATCGCCACCATCGTCATGACCAACACCTTCGACACCGACGCGTCCGGGTTGGCCCAGCAGGCCTACGAGTTCCTCGGCCCCGCCGTCAAGGAAGCCCGGGCCGACACGGCCCGCACCATCGCCGCGGCCGACCCCGCGCTCGATCGGTACCTCGGTACCTATTTGAGCTTCGGGGGCGAAATGGAAGTGATCCGGTGGCAGGGCGGGTTGGCCACGATGCAGGTGCCGAGCGCCAATCCGGTCAAGACCATCACGAAGTACCGCAAAACGGGCGACCACACCTTCCGGGAAATCCGGCCGGACGGCGCGTTAGGCGAACGAATGACCTTCGACCTCGGTCCCGACGGCCGGCCAACCCGGGCGCGGACCAACTACCTCATGCCGAGAATCAAGTGAGACTTTCCATGCTTCGTCCTATCGTCCGCGCCATCGTGCTGCTTGGGCTCCTCGCCGGCACCCCGGCCGCCGCCCAGACGGGCCAGTTCAACCTCGAAAAGACCAAGACGGTGCTGACCGGCCTGATCGAAACCGCCATCCGGGAGCGCGGGGTTCCGTCGATCTCAATTGCCCTGGTCCGGGGCGATTCGATCGTGTGGAAAGCCGCGTTCGGCTACGCCAACGTCCGGACCAAGACGCCCGCCACCCCGGAGACGATCTACAGCACCGGCTCGACCTTCAAATCCGCCACCGCTACGGGGTTGCTGCAGCTCCTGGAGCAGAAGAAGCTCGACCTCGATGCCCCGGTCAACCAGTATCTCGGCAATATCCAAGTCCAAGACCGACTTCAAAGCGACAAGCCCGTCACCACCCGCCACATCCTCTCGCACTGGTCGGGGTTGAACGCGGGCGCCGTGACCAAGCCGCTCTGGGGCCGCGAGCTGCCGAAGGCCCTGGAGCAGATGGTGTCCGGGCTCTATTCGATCCGCGCGCCGGAAGCCAAGTGGGAGTACAACAACTTCGCCTTCGGATTGGCCGGGCTTCTGCTCGAGAACATTTCCGGCACCGAGTACGAAAAGTACCTGATCGAGAACATCTTAAAGCCGCTCGGCGTCGCCACGCCGCATCCAGTGTATCCCTCGGCTGAGATGGTGGAGTTGATGGCATTGCCGTACAACGCGGGCGGCGCCACCGGCAAGCCAGTACCCGTTGCCCAGGTCCACTTCGACGTCTACCCCGCCGGCGACATCTACCTCACGGCGGAGGACATGGCTCGCTTCCTGGCCATGCACTTGAACGGCGGCACCTTCCGCGGCAAGCGGATCATTTCCGAGGCGTCGGCCAAGCTGGCCCACGAGCCGCCCTACGGCGGGACCTACGGTTTTGGTTGGAGCGTCCGGAAGGAGTCCAGCGGCCACACGATTATTTCTCACAGCGGCGGGATTCCGGGGCAGAGCAGCTATATGATGGGCGACGTGGACGCCAAGGTCGGCGTCTACTACATGTCGAACTCGGGGGCGCCGCCCGCCATCGGTGAGGCCGCGCTCAAGTTGCTCCGGGGCGAAGAGTACGTCCCGCCGGTTGCGGTTGAACGGAAGGCCATCACGGTCGACCCCAAAGTGCTCGACCGCTACGTCGGCACCTACAACCTGGGCGTCGGGATCAGCTTGGTCGTGACCCGGGAAGGCGCCGGCCTAGTCCTCCGGCAACACGGGTCCGACGCTCCCATGGCGCTTCTCCCCGAGACCGCAACGACCTTCTTCGTCAGAGGCCAGGAGTTGATTGTCACCTTCGTCGCGGGGCCAACCGGGGCGATCGACAAGTTGGTGGTTGGAAGCGGTGCCTCCGCGCTGGAAGCCAAGCGGAGCCAGTAGCCGCCGCTTGAGCACGACGCCGGGATCGTCTGGCCGGTGACGGAGCTCGCAACCCCCGATCAACATCGGGGCGGAGCCGCGACTTGTCACATCGGAGCAACTCGATGAGATGATGGAGGACTACTCCCGGACCAGTTCAAAGGTCGCGAGGGCCTCGGGCTGGACATTGATGAATCGCAACCGAGGGACGGCGCGGGGCGCATCGGGCATTCGGGCTGTCCGATCGAAAGGTGGAGGTTGGCGGAGCCGCGATTAGACAAGATCAACCAAGGCCGACCCCCGTCAAGGGGCCAGCGTCGGAACACCGGCCCCGGAGTATCTTTGGTCTCTGAGTTCAACCCCATGGAGGGACATGGCTCCGGACCCCACCTCTCGCCTAGCAACGCTCCGCGACTTCGCCGCCCGCTACACCGCCGCCTGGTGCAGCCAGAGCGCTGCCAGCGTGGCCGCCTTCTTCTCGCCCACCGGCTCGCTCGCCATCAACGGCGCCGCCCCCGCCATCGGACGCGTAGCCATCACCGCCTCGGCGCAGGACTTCATGACCGCCTTTCCCGATCTGGTCGTGACGATGGACGATCTGATCGACGCCGACGCGCGGATCCGCTACCACTGGACCCTCACCGGCACCAACACCGGGCCCGGCGGCACCGGGCACCGGGTCCGGATCAGCGGAGTCGAACGCTGGCAGATCGGGACCGACGGCTTGGTGGCCGAGTCCGCTGGAAGTTTCGACGCCGCCGAGTACCAGCGGCAAACCGAGCACGGGGTGGGAGCGACCTGACCGGGACGAAGCTCGTCGCGGGGTGGCCTGGCGGCGCGATACCCGTGGTGCCAGGTTAGGACATCATCACTCTCCACCGGGATCGCCCATGGCACCCTTGCTCCGCCTCGCCACGCTGCTGGCCATCGTTGGATTCCCTGGGTATGTCGCCGGCCAGCGACCGACTTCGTCCGGATGGCCGGCCACCACACCAGCCGCCGCCGGCATCAACGGCCGGACGCTCGATAGCCTCGATGCCGAAATCACCCGCGGCGACTACGGGAACGTCGACCGGATGCTGGTGATTCGGGGCGGCAAGATCGCCTTCGACAAGAGCTACCAGCATGACTACGCCACCATCTACGCCGACTCGGCCAAGACCAAGAACGCCCTCAACGCCGGCGACCCGACCGGGCCCTACAATTATTTCAACCCCTGGTGGCATCCCTACTACCGGCGGGGCCGGCTCCACACCCTCCAGTCCGTCACCAAGACCATCACCTCGGTGGTCATCGGGACCGCCGTCCTCCGCGGCGATTTCCCCTCGGTCGACACCCCGGTCTTGAGCTTCTTCGATACCACCGCCATCACCAATATCGACGACCGGAAGCGGCGAATGACCGTGCGGCATTTGCTCACCATGACCGGCGGCTTCGACTGGAACGAGAACCTGCCCTACATCGACCCCCGCAACAACGGCGCGGCGATGGAAGCGAGCCGGGACTGGGTCGAGTACACGATCAACCTGCCGATGGCCCGGGAACCCGGCGCGGAATTCAACTACAGCAGCGGCGAAACCGAACTCCTCGCTCATATTTTTCGGCGGGCCACCGGCCAGGACATCGAAGAGTACGCCGCCAAGCATCTGTTCGGACCGCTGGGCATCGCGGACTGGCATTGGAAACGGATTCCGACCGGCTTGATCGACACCGAAGGCGGTCTCTACCTCGAGGCCCGCGATCTCGCCAAGATCTGGCAACTGTTCCTCGGCGGCGGGGTGTGGCAGGGCACCAGGATCGTCTCGGCGGAGTGGGTCAAGGCGTCGGTCACGCCGGCGGTGCGAGCCGGGAACCGGGCCGGGACGCCCTACTACGGCCTCAAGTGGTGGCTCCACCAGAACCCGGCCGACACGACCAAGTTGGTCTGGTCGGGGTCGGGCTTCGGTGGCCAGCTTCCGATGGCGTTTCCGGAGCGCGACTTGGTGGTGGTGTTCAACGGATGGAACATCCTGCCCGGCGGCACATCGCTCCCGTTGCGGCGGGTCATGGAGCGGCTGGTGAAGGCGGTCCCGGTAGACCGCTAGCGGATCGGCACCACGATCGCGTCCTGGCACCCCTAGGTGCATTGCCATGAAGTCGTTCCCGGCCCTGCTCACCAAAGTCCGCGGGTGCACCATCTGCGCGGCGCATCTGCCCCACGGCGTCGGGCCGGTGCTCCAGATCCATCCCGAGGCGCGGGTCCTGATCGCGGGCCAGGCCCCGGGAAGCAAAGTCCATGCGACCGGGGTGCCGTTCGACGATCCGAGCGGCCGGCGACCTCCCGCCGAGACCGGAGTGTGCCCCCGCGTGGCGGAAGCCACTGCTCGACCGACTCCGCCACCTCGAGCTGACCGAGACCGTGATGGCGTGGCGAACCTACGGCCCGTCCGCGATTCCCCTGCCCCACCCAAGCCCCCGCACCAACATCTGGCTCCGCCGGCATCCCTGGTTCGAGGCCGAGGTCATCCCGGCGCTGCGACGCCGCGTGTCGGCGGCGTTGAAGTAGAGTTCGCGCCGGATCACCCACTGGCCCAGGCCTTCTTGATCCGGTCCTGCTTCACGCGGTGACGCCTGATCCGCTTGAGCAACGCGTGCGGGAACGGCTGATCGAGCGGGAACTTGAGATTGTCTTTCGGCCCGGCATCGATGAGGGTGGGCCGGACCGCGGCCGGGCAGGCTGCGATGTATTGGCTGATGCCTTCGGGTGCCTTGGAACTCATCGCCATGATCATGCCCTATGGGAGAGCGGGACCGGAATATTTTACCCGGGGGAATCGGCGACAACCGGCAGAGCCCGGTACTACATTGAGTACCCATGAATCCCCCCAGAGAATCCATGACCAGACGACTCGCCTGCCTGCTGCTGTTGGTGCCCGGTGCCCTCGCGGCCCAGCAACCCGCCGGCTCCTCCGCCCTGCTGGCCCGGATCGACTCGATCGTCACGGCGGAGATGGCTCGCACCCAGACGCCGGGGGCCGCGGTTGCGGTTGAGCATCACGGCCAGATCTTGCTGGCCCGCGGCTTCGGGCTCGAGAACGTCGAGTCAAACTCCCGGACCAGCGCCGAGACCGTGTTCCGGATCGGGTCGGTCACGAAACAGTTCACGGCAGCCGCGATCATGCAACTAGTCGAGCAAGGCAAGATCGGGCTCGACGACGAGATGACCAAATACCTGCCCGACTATCCCACCCAGGGCAATCGGGTCACCATCCGCCACCTCCTGACCCATACCTCGGGCATCAAGAGCTACACCAGCCTCGGCCCCAAATTCTGGAGCGAGTCGAGCCGGCTCGACCTCACCAACGACCAGATGCTCGCCCTGTTCAAGGACATGCCGTTCGACTTCAAACCCGGCGAGAAGTACGCCTACAACAACTCGGCCTTCTTTCTCCTCGGTGTGATCATCGAGAAGGTCACCGGGATGCCGTACCGGAAGTATGTCGAGGAGAAAGTGTTCCAGCCTCTCGGCCTGGCGTCGAGCTCGTACTGTGACGATCGCGCCATCGTCCCCCACCGGGCCGCGGGGTACGAGGCTGCCGCCGGCACGGTGTCCAACGCGGCGCCCTTGAGCCTCAACGTCCCCGGTGCCGCCGGATCGCTCTGCTCCACGGTCCTCGACTTGGTCCGGTGGCAGCGGGCGTTTGACGAGGCTCGTCCGGTCTCGGCGGCCTCGCGCGACCAGGTCCGAACCCCCGCCACCCTGAACGACGGCAAGCCGACCAGCTACGGGTTCGGCGTCAGCCTCCGGCCGTTCGAATCCCACCGGTCGTTCGCCCACAGCGGCGGGATCAACGGCTTTGCCTCGTGGCTGGCCCGTTACCCGGACGACGAGTTGACCGTCACCGTACTCACCAACTCGGGCGGTGGACCGGCGGTCCGGATCGGTGAACTCGTGGCCCGCGTGGTGCTCGGCATGCCCTTGCCGACCATGGCGGACCTACCGGTGCCGGCCGCCAATCGGGCGGAGTTGGTTGGGAAGTACGAGATGAGCGGCACGACGTTGGTCGTCACCGACGGCCCGCAGGGTCTCGACATTTCAATCGGCGGCGGCGCCCCGGGCCGCCTGCTATATCAGGGAAACGGCGAGTTTCGGATCAAGACCATGCCGGATGCGATCGTCCGGCTCGATCGGGCCGCCGGAGCACGGCAGTTGGTCATCGTGCTCGGTGGGAGCCCGATGGTGGCAAAGCGGATTCCCTGAACCGAGCGGAGTAGGCCGAGGTCTGCTATCATCTCAATCAGGCAAAGGCGCGGTACCTCTTCGTCGGCGCCCGGGCGCTCCAACTCTGGGGCAGCGCCCGCGCCACCTGCGACATCGACATCCTGATCGAGCCCACCGAGGAGAACGCTACCCGGGTCCTCGAGGCGCTCGGCCATGTCGGGTTCGGCTTTACCCGCGAATGGGCGGCCAAGGAGATCGTCGCCAAGTTCGGGACCATCATCGGAGATTCGCCGCGGGTCGACATTCTCGTCTTGGTGGAAATCAAGCGACTGCGCGGCACCCGGCCTCCGGAGCGATGACCAAAACCATGGAGCACTTCATGAGTCGAGTCCAGCCATTCCTTTGGTGCCTGCTCTCCGCCCTCTCGGTCGCGAGCGCCGCCGCCCAGAGCAAGCCTACCATCGATCAGTTCATGAGCCCCGGCTTCCCCTCCGAGCTAGTCTCCGCCCGGAAGGCCGACCGGATCGCCTGGCTCGCCGAGGAGCGGGGCCGCCGGAACGTCTTCACCGCGGCGGCTCCGGCGTGGCAGCCGGTCCGGCTCACCAGCTTCATGAACGACGACGGGGTGGTGCTCTCGGATCTCGCGATTGCCGATGACGGCGCGATCGTCTCGTTCGTCCGGGGGAGCGCTCCCAACCGGGAGGGCTGGGTCGCCAATCCGAGCAGCGATCCGCGGGGACCGGAGCGGGCCATCTGGGCCGCCCGGACCAGTAGAGCCGGCGCCTGGCGCGTCATCGAAGGCGGCGCCCCGGTGCTCTCGCCCGACGGCCGCTCGATCGCGCTGGTCAGGGACGGGCAGATCGTGGTGGTGCCATCGAGCCGGACCGGGACCACGGCGGCGGTCGACAAGACCCTGCTCCCGACGATCAAAGCGTGGGGACGAAATGGGGGTCCGGAGTGGTCTCCGGATGGATCCAAGATCGCGTTCGTCAGCGTGCGCGACTATCACTCGCTGATCGGGGTCTACGACGTGCGAGCCCGGACCCTGGCCTACGCCTCGCCGAGCGTCGACTTCGACGCGAGCCCGACCTGGTCGCCCGATTCGAAGCGGATCGCGTTCATCCGGCGTCCGGGCACACCCTATGGCCAGCAGGCGGTGCCGGGGCTCCCGGGGATCATCTCGCAGGCCCCGCCGACCGCCGGGCAGCGGGCGGCCCGGGCCCCGAACAGCCGAGGCCCAGGTCAGGCGCCCGACTCCGACGAGAAGCCGGCCGACGGCCTCTACCGCGCCACCCTCAAGGGCGGCTACGGCCTGGCCCTCATGGTGGCGCCGATCACCGGCGACACCGGGGTCGAGGTCTGGCACACCCTGCCTAACGGCAAGACCTTCCAGGCCATTCAGCGAATTACCTGGGCGGGCTTAAGCCTGATCTTCCAGCAGGAGCCCGAGGAGTGGATCCGCTACTACGCGGTGTCCGCCGGCGGCGGCACCACCACCCCGATCGAGCTGAGCCCCGGCGAAGGCGCCCTCGAAACCACGGACCTCTCCCCCGACGGCGCCACCCTCTACTACGCCAGCAACGCCCTGGACATCGACCGCCGCCACCTCTGGAAGGCACCGACCTCCGGAGGCCCGGCGGTCCGAATCACCCAGGGCGACGAGATCGAGATGTACCCCGCCGCCATCGCGTCCGGCCGCCAGGTCGCCGCTCTCACCGCTTCGGCCACCCGCCCGCTCTCGGTGAGCGTGATCGACATCGCAAGCGGCCGGGCGCGGGTCATTTATCCGATGTTGAGCAAAGAATTCCCGGTGGCGGAGTCCGTCGTACCGGAACCGGTGGTCCTCAAAGCGGCCGACGGGTTGAGCTTCCACAACCAGCTCTTCCTCCCCAAGGACCAGAAGCCGGGCCAAAAACGCCCCGCCATCATCTTCGTCCATGGCGGGCCCAGCCGGCAAATGCTCCTCGGCTACCACTACATGGACTTCTACCACTTTGCCTACGCCGTGAACCAGTGGCTCACGACCCAGGGCTACGTGGTGCTGTCGGTGAACTACCGGACCGGGATCGGCTACGGGAAGACCTTCCGGACGGCTCCGAAGTCGGGGTGGCTCGGCAACGCCGAGTATCAGGACGTGGTCGCAGCGGGGAAATATCTCCAGCAGCGGGCCGATGTCGACCCGGCGCGAGTTGGGATCTGGGGGTTGTCGTATGGCGGGGTGCTGAGTTCGCAGGCACTGGCCCGAAACTCCGACATGTTCGCCGCCGGCGTCGACATGGCGGGCGTCCACCTCTGGGGCTCGACCCTCGACTCGACCGACGTCAGCTATCAATCGTCGGCCATCGCGGCCATCGATGGGTGGAAGTCGCCGGTGCTGATCTGGCACGGCGATGACGACCGAAACGTCCCATTCAGCCAGACCGTGGGGCTGGTCCAGCTCCTCCGGCAGAAAAACGTGCCCTACGAGTTGATCGTGGTGCCGGACGACACCCACGAGACCCTGATCTACGACCGGTGGATGTATCTCTGGGGCCGGATGGAGCGGTTCCTGAAGACGCATCTCTGGAACAAGCCTTCGGCCGCGACGGGATCGGGCCGATGACCCCGCCATCGATCAGCCGGGCGGCGCTGGCAACCTTCCTTTGCCTAACGTTCGCCCTGAGTGCGGTGTGGTGGTGGCTGGGCATCAGCGGCCGGATGGCCGAGGGCTCGTATATCTTCTTGCTGATGTGGTCGCCGGGGACGAGTGCCATCGTCACTCGGCTCATCTTCCAGCGGAATCTCCGCGGGCAGGGCTGGCATCCCGGCGCCCCGCGGTGGCTGGCGCTCGGCTACTTCCTTCCGGTGGCTTACGCGATCGTGGCGTATGGCGTCGTGTGGGGCGCGGGTCTCGGTGGGGTCGACTTGAGCCGGTTCACGACCCCGATCGCGACGTTCGTGTTCCTGGGCACGGCCCAGAGCGTGCTTGCCGCGACGGGGGAGGAACTGGGCTGGCGGGGTTTTCTGGTTCCGGCGCTGGCCGAGCGGTTTTCGCTGGCCAAGACGGCGATCATCAGCGGCGCGATCTGGTCGGCCTGGCATTACCCGCTCATCATCGGGGCCAACTACAACGCCGGCACCGCCACCTGGTGGGCCCTCGTCTGCTTCACCGTCATGGTGATCGGGCTCTCGTTTCCCCTCGCCTGGATGCGGCTCCGGTCGGGCAGTTTCTGGCCGGCGGCGCTGTTCCATGCGTCGCACAATTTGTTCATCCAGAGTTTTCTGGACCGGGTGACGGTCGACACGGGTTCGACGCTCTGGTTGACGACCGAATTCGGGGCGGCGCTGGCGGTTACGGTGGGGGTGACGGCGTGGCTCTTCTGGCGCCGTCGCGACCAATCAGTCACCTTTTCGACAAGTGGCTGACGGTCGCCGAACAAGAGGCAAACCTTGAGAAGTTGGACGGGGGCCTCTGGCACCCCTACCGACGAGCCTGGGCGACCAACCGGAAGCACCTTCCGATCAAGGACGTCGTAGCCGCCGGGGGGTGGGTTGACACCGAGACGCCGCTGACCTGCTACCAGCAGCCGGATACCGAAACGCTCCTCAGCGTAACCGCCGAAGAGCGTAAGGTCCGAGAGTTTGGAACTCGAGCCTAGAAACTCAGCTCCAAACTCGTATCCGTTTCGTAAGTCATCGGGACGGCGGGATTTGAACCCGCGACCCCCTGAACCCCATT
>SHZU01000015.1 GCA_009692115.1 Gemmatimonadota bacterium
TCAGATCGATGCCGGCGGAAAACGAATGGCCCTCACCCGAGACGACGACGACCCGAACCTCCGGATCGTCCTCGAGGGCCACCCCGACGGCCTTGAGCTCCCGCCACATCTCGAGCGACTGGGCATTCCGTTTGTCTGGCCGGTTGAGCCGGAGCCGGACGACGTGACCCTGCCGCTCGAGCAGGAGGGTCTGGTAGCTCACCGGGCCCCGATCTGCCCCCGCACCGCCGCGATCATCTTGACGGGGTCGAACCCGAGGCCCTCGCGGAAGACGAGTTCGACGTTCTTGATGTCGGCGATCCGGGTCGCGGGATTGCCGGTCACCAACACCAGATCGGCCACCTTGCCGACGGCCACCGAGCCGGTCTGGTCGAAAATACCTAACGCCTTGGCGCCGTTCGAGGAACCGATTTGAATGGCCTCGAGCGGGGTAAAGCCGGCCTCGACCAAGAGCTCGAGGTTCCGCTGGTTGCCGTAGCCGAACAAGGCCCCGCCGTTGCCGGTCGGGTCGACGCCGGAGCCGAGCAGTCCGCCGGCCCGCGCAAATGCCAACTCGTATTTCATACCGGTCTTGAAGATCTCGAGCGGAATCCCGCCGTTGCTCTCGGCAATCCGGGCCCGGGAGGTCAGGTACTCGGTCCGGGCGTCGGGCGACATGGCGTCGAGGACCCGTTGTTCGAGCGGCGGGCGGTTGGCCACGAACAGTTCATACACCACCAACGTCGAGGTCAGGGCCACGTTCCGGCCGATCATGTCCTTGAAGGTGGCCATGACTTCGGGCCCGTTCACATCGAGGCCGACATAGCTCTGCATCATGTTCGGCGAGCACTGGTCGGGGGTGCGGGTCTTGTCGTAGTCGGAGTTGGCGAAAAGCCCGTGTTCAAGCGCGTCCATGCCGAGTGCCACGGCTTCGCGATAGGGCACGGAGCAGAGGTGGCCCGTGAACTTGATCCCGCGCTTGTGGCCCTCGTCGATGGCCGCTTTCATAGCGGCCCGGCTGACGCCAGTATAGAACTTGAGCCAGGACACGCCTTCTTGGGCCCAATAGGCCACGACACGGCGAGCTTCGTCCTCGTCCTTGAGCCCGACCATCGTGCTGCCGAGTCCGTTCCCTGGGCCGGTCAGATAGGGCCCGGTGATGAACAACCGGGGACCGGGAAACTGGCCGCCCTCAATGGCGCGCCGGAGATTGAGCTCGGCGTACGGGTTATTGGCGCCGGTGGTCCGGATCGTGGTGACCCCGCTGGCCAGGTACAGCAGTGGCGCCGAGAAGCTCGACTGGACCGCCCGGCCTGAGGTGGTGTAGTAGCTGTGGTCGTGGAGGCCGACCATCCCGGGCAGCAGCGACTTGCCGGTGCCGTCGATGATCCGGGCCCCGGCCGGTGCGGCGCCGGTCCCGATCGAGGCAATCTTGCCCCCTGAAATCACCACCGTCCGGCCTTCGACCGGCGCGCCACCGACGCCGTCGATGACCCGGACGTTGGTAATCGCGACGATGGGGGCATCGACGGCCACGAATTGGGCCACCTGGGGCGACCGCTGGGCGGCGGCCATGGCGGTCGAGGACAAGGCAACGGCGGCGAGTGCAAACAGGGTTTTCGGCATGAGGCAAGGCTCCTTTGGGGCCCGGGGGCGAACGATTATACTGGACCGACGGAACAGCTAACGAGGATCGAACGTGGCGGACGAGCAATTGGCACTGGCATCATCCCGAGGGGCCCGATGGGCCTACCTTGCCGCCGGCCACTCGTTCCTGGCCCTCGGGATTGTCGGTGCCTTCGTGCCGCTCCTGCCCACCACGGTATTTCTGATTCTGGCCGCATCGTGCTACGCCCGGGCTTCCACCCGGTTCTACCACCGCCTGATGTCCCACCCAACCTTCGGTCCGATCGTCCGGGACTGGCGCGAGCACCGGAGCATGACCGTCCGCGCGAAACGCCTTGCCCTCGCGATGATCGGGGTCACGTTTGCCCTGACCCTTTGGATCATCCCGCTGGTCTGGGTCCGGGTCCTTCACATCCTGATCGGGGCCGCGCTCGTCTTCTTCATCCTCCGGATCAAAACCCGGCCCTAGAGAATGTACTTCCGGAGATCGTCGTCCGAAACGATCTTCGCCAGGCGGTCCCGGACTACGGCCGCATCGATCACAATCCGCTTCTCGAAATTCGGCAACTCGAACAACGCCTCGTCCATCAACGTGGCCATGACGGTATGGAGCCGCCGGGCGCCGATGTTCTCCATCCGCTCGTTGGCATGGGCCGCGATCCGGGCCAGCTCGGCAATCCCGTCATCGGTAAAGACCAACTCGGCCCCCTCCGCCCCGACCAGGGCCTGATACTGTTTGGTCAGCGCGTTCTCCGGCTCCTTCATGATCCGGATGAAGTCAGCCTCGGTGAGCGGGGTCAGCTCGACCCGGATCGGAAACCGGCCCTGAAGCTCCGGAATCAGGTCCGACGGCTTCGAAACATGGAACGCCCCGGCCGCAATGAATAGGATATGGTCGGTTCGGACATAGCCGTACCGAGTTTGGACCGTAGACCCCTCAACGATCGGCAGCAGGTCCCGTTGCACTCCCTCGCGGGAAATGTCCGGTCCGCCCGACTGGGACTTCTCGCCGGCAATCTTGTCGATTTCGTCGATGAACAGGATGCCGTGGTTCTCGACCCGGTCGAGGGCCTCGCTGACCACATCGTCCATGTCCACCATCCGGCGGAGCTCGTCGTCGATCAGGATCCGGCGGGCCTCGGGCACTTTGACCGTGCGGCGCTTTTTCCGCTTCGGCATCATTTCCTGGAGCCACTCGCCCCAGTTGACGTCAGCGCCTTCCATGCCCTGTGGCGGCTGGGGCATGAAGTCCATCGGCGCAAAGTTCTGGGCCTGAACCTCGACGTCCACTTCCCGTTCGTCGAGGCTCCCGTCGGCCAGCATCTGCTTCAGCTTCTCGCGAGACCGGAGCCGCCGGTCGGCCTCGGCGTCCTGCTGCTCCTTCGACACCGTGCCGCCGGGCGTCACGACAAACACCCCGGGCGAGTCGGCGGGGGGCTTGGATGACGGCGTCGACGGCGGAACCGGCGGCAGCAGCAAGTCGAGCAATTTCTCGTCGGCCTTCTGCTCGGCCTGATCGTAGACCTCATCCTCGCGTTCGGTCCGCACCAGACTGAGCGCGGCGTCGACCAGGTCGCGGACCATGGTTTCGACGTCGCGGCCAACGTAGCCGACCTCGGTGAACTTCGAGGCCTCGACCTTGATGAACGGCGCCCCGGCCAACCGGGCCAGCCGGCGGGCGATTTCGGTCTTCCCAACACCGGTCGGGCCGATCAGGATGATGTTGGACGGGGTGATCTCATCCCGAATCGACTCGGGCGCCTGACTCCGCCGCCACCGGTTCCTGACCGCAATGGCAATGGCCCGTTTGGCGGCGTCCTGGCCGACGATGTACCGGTCGAGCTCCGCCACGATCTGGCGGGGGGGCATTTCCTCGAGCCAGGGCTGAACCGGAGGCGCGTCCGGATCGGCCGGCGGCGGGGCGGGTTTCTCAGCCATCAGGCCGGCAATTCGAGGATCGAGAGCTTCTTGTTGGTGAAGACACAAATATCGGCCGCGATCTCGAGTGATCGCTGGACGATGGCCTTGGACGTCAGGGTTGGATCGGGCATCAACGCCCGGGCCGCGGCCAACGCATAGTTGCCACCCGACCCGACGGCCAGCACGCCATCGTCCGGCTCGAACAACTCGCCCGACCCGCTCACCAGATAGCTCCGGTCAATATCGGCCACGACCAGCATCGCTTCGAGCCGCCGGAGGACCCGGTCGCTCCGCCAATCCTTGGCCAATTCCACCGACGCCCGGCCCAGGTTGCCGGGGTAGCGATCGAGCTTTTCCTCGAATTTTTCGAGCAAGGTGACGGCGTCGGCCACCGAGCCGGCAAATCCGGCCAGGACCCGGCCGCCCTTGAGAGCCCGGATCTTGTTGGCGGTGGCCTTCATGACCGTGTCGCCCATGGTGACTTGGCCGTCGCCGCCTAACGCCACGCGCCCGTCTTTGCGGACGCAGAGAATGGTAGTGCCGTGAAACGCCATAACCGACTCCTAGCCCGCCCGAGGGTGGGCTTGTTTGTAAACGTCCTTGAGCCGCTGGACGCTGGTGTGGGTGTAGATCTGGGTGGTCGAGAGCGAGGCATGACCCAGCAGCTCCTGCACCGCCCGGAGATCGGCCCCGGCGTCCATCAGATGGGTCGCAAAGGTATGCCGAAGCGAGTGAACGCGCTGGCCCTCGATTCCCGCCCCCCGGTAGAGCCCATGGATCCGGCGCTGGACGCTCCGGGGCGACAACCGCCGGCCCTTGGGCGACACGAACAACGGTCGCTTTTCGCCCGACTTGGCCCGGACCACGACCTCCCGGGCCTCGAGATAGGTCCGGAGGGCCTGCTCGGCCTTCCGGCCCACCGGGACGATTCGCTCTTTGCGGCCTTTGCCCCGGACCCGGATCTGGTTCGAGAGCAGGTCGAGGTCGGCCACGTCGGCGCCGGCCAACTCCGAGAGCCGAAGCCCGCTCGAATAGAATAACTCGATCATGGCGCCGTCGCGCACCGGGATGAACTCGCCGGTGGTCGCGGCCTTGGCGACACTGGCGAACAGGGCCTCGGTCTCTTCCTTCCGGAGGTGGGTCGGGAGGCGCTTTTCGATCTTCGGCACCCGGGCGGCCCGGGCCACGCCGTTGGTGATCCCGTGGTTCACTTGGAGGAACCGATAAAACGACCGGAGGGCCGAGAGGGCCCGGGCCGCCGAGCGCCGGGTCAACTTCCGGCGGTCGAACTCGCCGAGAAAGCCCCGGAGGCCGAGCCGGTCGAGCGAGGTCCAGGTCCAGCCACCGCCGTAGTACTCGTCGGCAAAGGCGATGAAGGCCGTGAGGTCGCGCCGGTACGCCTTGACCGTGTGGGGCGACTGGTCGCGCTCCTTGGTCAGGTGCTCCAGATATTCCTCGAGGAACGCCGCGGGTGCGGTCACAGCGAGGCCCGCCAGGTCGCGAAATCGCGCTCGGCGCGTTCCACCAATTTGGCCCGGCGTTCGTGCTTGGGCGTCCCATCCGGCAGCGGCTCGACCAAGCCGAAGTTGGCGTTCATCGGCTGGAAGTGCTTCGGATCCGCCTCGGCGAGGTACCGGTACAAGGCGCCGAGCATCGTGGTCGGCGGGGGTATCACCGGGGGCCGCCCGGTCAGGGCCCGGTGGAGGTTGATCCCGGCCAGGATGCCGGTGCCTAACGATTCGGTGTAACCCTCGACCCCGGTCAGCTGGCCGGCAAAGAACGTGGTGCCCCGGGTGAGCCCCGGCCCCAGCGCCGCGGGGCTATTGATATAGGAGTTCCGGTGAATGCTCCCGAACCGGAAGAACTCGGCGGCGGCCAGGCCCGGGATCATCCGGAACACCCGCTGCTGTTCGGGGATCCGGAGCCGGGTCTGGAACCCGACCAAGTTCCACATCTGCGCCGCCTTGTCTTCCCGGCGGAGCTGGACGACGGCGTGGGGAATCCGGCCGGTCCGGGGATCGGGGAGCCCGACCGGCTTCATCGGACCGAACCGGAGGGTTTCGACCCCGCGCCGGGCCATTTCCTCGACCGGGAGGCAGCCTTCGAAGTAGGGGACTTTGTCGAACTCGTGGGCCGTGAACTGGTCGGCCTCGCCTAACGCCTTCAGGAAAGCCTCGTACTCCGGCTTGGTCATCGGCGCGTTGAGATAGTCGTCGCCGTCACCCTTGCCGTAGCGGGACATGGCATAGAGGATCGATTGGTCGAGGCTCTCGGCCGAGACGATCGGGGCAATCGCGTCATAGAACGCCAGTGACTCTTGGCCGAGCTCGGCGGCAATGGCGACGGCCAACTTCTCGGAGGTGAGCGGCCCGGTGGCGACGATGCCGGGCCGGGGCAGCTCCGTCGCCTCCTCGGCCACGACCCGGATGTTGGGATGGCTCCGGATCTGGTCGTCGATGGTTTGGGAAAAGACCTCCCGATCCACCACCAGCGCGCTTCCCCCCGGCACCCGAGCCTGATCGGCCGCGGTGAGGAGGATGCTCCCGAGCGAGCGAAGCTCCGCCTTGAGCAACCCGTGCGCGTTGGCCGTCTCCACCGACTTAAACGAGTTGCTACAGACCAATTCCGCGAGCCGTCCAGTCTGATGCGCCGCCGTCGGAACCGCAGGCCGCATCTCGAGCAGTGTCACCTCCACCCCCCGCTCCGCCAGCGCCCACGCCGCCTCCGCCCCCGCCAACCCACCCCCCACCACCGTGGCCGAGTGCCGAGTGCCGAGCGCCGAGTGCCGAGGACCGGGTGTCATGACGTATAAGGTAATCCCGGGCCTCGATCCCTCATCCTCGCGGGCATCCGGTTGGCCGGGTCGAGGGACCTGCGGCGGAATGGTTCAATTGGTGGATTTGTGGTTACGTCGCGTCGAACTGGAAGCCTTACCTTAGGCGCCATGACATACCAAACGGCGGTTCCGGAGATTGACAAGGTAGCTTCTAGAAGCTACCTTAGAGTCATGCTAGCGGTTGGCCTGAAGACCCTGAAGAACAAACTGGCGGAATACGTCCGCCTCGTTGCGGCCGGCGAAGTGGTCCTGGTTACCGACCGGGAGCGGGTCGTCGCCGAACTCATCCCGCCCCGGGCTGGAAGGAGCGACATGGCACCCGACGCATTGTTGGCTGACGCGGTCCGAAAGGGCTGGGTCACGGCACCCCTGATCGTCGGCCCGGCTCCGGCGGCCGGGCCTCCGGTGGCGCCCCTGGCCACGATTCTGTCCGAGCTTGACTTAGACCGCGGCAACCGGTGATCTACCTCGACACCTCGGTGGCGCTGGCCCATCTCATGGCAGAGGATCGGCGGCCGCCGGAGTCGATCTGGAACGAACCGCTCATCAGCAGCCGGTTACTCGAATACGAGGTCTGGAACCGACTCCACAGCCGGGGGCTCGGATCGTCCCATCGGGCGGCCGCCGAGGTGTTACTCGGGCGGCTGGCGTTCGTGGAGTTCCTTCGGCCGGTTTTGACTCGGGCTACCGAGGCCTTCCCCGCTCCGGTCCGCACCCTCGACGGACTCCACTTGGCCTCGATGGACTTCCTGGTCCGACAGGGCCAGCGAATCCGTTTGGCGAGCTACGACCAACGCTTGAATACGGCGGCCTTGAAGGCCGGCATCGAACTACATCCCCTTCAGTAAACGTCCGGGCGGGGCATGCGACGTGCAGGCCGACCACGACATGAAAGCCTACGTCCTAGCGACATTTGCATCGGTGACCGTGGCGGGCCTGGCGGCATGTGGCAGCATCAACCTGGTGGGGCCAGCCGCCGCAACCTGCTCGGCGACGCCGTATTTCACGGTCAGTCCGGTGGCCCTGTCGGATATCGAGAGGATCGTCGTGGTGGGCGGATTGGGTGCTCCGGGCCATACCTTGCCCACTGCTCACGCCGGATTCTACCTCGCGACCGAAGGGGCGGCCGTTCGCGCGCCCGGTCCAATCCAAATCATTGGGCTGCGGCGGGCCAGGCCTTGGGGACCAGTGGCCTGTCGAAGGCGTTGGGGCTGATGGGACTCGACTTCGGACTCCTCGACACCAGGGTCACCAACGGGTACGTGGCCGACTGGCGCCATCCAGATCCGTCCCGCAATGCCGTCTGCGCCTGGGACAAATTTGAAGCGTCAGTTCAGGCCCAGTTGTTCAGCAAGCTGTCCGACCCGAGTCGCCCGGGCACCGTGGCCGCCGGTGAACCGCGGTGCGGCACCATGAAGGTTGATGTTGCCGGGACGCTCAAAGGTGTCTGGGCGTTGCCAACGGAAACCTCGCCGGTCGCGGGCAACGAAACGGCGTATATCACCCTGGCGAATTATCCCTATCGCGCGGGGGCCTGGAACCGGCCGAGTGAATCGTCCGTTCGACCAAGTAACCAATGACGGGCAGATTTACTGTTACGGTCCCGACCTGCTGCGGCTGGAGGTGAGCTGGCTGATCACGATGACGGGGCCAAGCGCACTCAATATCAGAAGGGTGGAGAATCGGGTGTCGACCACGTGCACCGACCCGTCGAGTACCTGGTCGATGGTGGGCGCGGTCAGCATGGTTCGGTAGACTGGCTCGGCACTCGGGACTCGGCACTCGGCACTCGGCGTTACGGCCAATCGGCTTGGGTGCGGGCGAGTTCGAGGACGGCGGCAGCGGCGGCTTGGGCGGTTTGTTGGGAGACGTCCACCGTCGCATGGGCCTTCCGGTACCAGGGGGCCCGCTCCGTCGCGAGGGTCTCAAGCCGGCGGACTGGGTCGGCGGCCAGGAGCGGACGGAGGCGGGCCTCGGCCCCCAGTCGGGCAGCCGCCACGGCGGGGTCGACGGCGAGATGGATCACCCAGGCCCGATCCGCCACCTCGTCCAAGTTCCCCGGTTGGACCGCCCAGCCACCGCCTGGGGTAACTACATGGGGCGGCAGGCCTAACGATTGGAGCACGGCCAAGTGCTCCCGGGCCCGGAAGGTGGCTTCGCCCTCCTCCCCAAACAATTCGGCAATCGTCATCCCGGTGGCTCGTTCGATGATCGGGTCGATATCGGTACAATGGGTATCAAGCTGGTCGGCCACCAGGTGGCCGATGGTCGTTTTGCCGACGCCGGGCAAGCCGATCAGGATAAGATGTCGGGGCATTAGGCGCCGAGGGTGGTGGCGCGGTGGCGGATGGCTTCGCGATAGCCGTCGAGATTCCGGGTGAATTCGGAGATCGAGTCGCCCCCGAATTTCTCGAGCATGGCGTCGGCGAGCACGATGGCCACCAGCGCTTCGGCGATGACGCCCATAGCCGGCACCGCGGTCACATCGGACCGTTCGCTTTGGGCTTGGGCGGCCTGTCCGGTCTTCAAGTCGACCGTGGCGAGCGGAGTCATCAGGGTGGCGATCGGCTTCATGGCGACCCGAACGACGAGTGGCTCGCCCGTGGTCATCCCCCCTTCGAGGCCCCCGGCGTTGTTGCTCCGGCGCGCAAATCCGGATTTAGCACTCGGATCGATCGGATCGTGGACCGCCGACCCAGGGCGGCGGGCGGCCTCGAAGCCGAGTCCGATTTCCACGCCTTTGACCGCCGGAATCGACATCAGCATCCCGGCCAGGCGGCCGTCGAGTTTTCGGTCCCAAGAGACATGACTGCCGAGTCCGAGTGGGAGACCGTCGGCGACGACGTCGATCTCGCCGCCTAACGTGTCGCCGTCCTGCTTGGCTTGGTCGATCCGGGCGATGATGGCGGCCTCGGAGGCGGGGTCGAGGACCCGGACCGGCGAGGCATCGGACGTCGCGTTGAGCGGGCGTGGCAGCGGATTCGGGGCGGTGACCCGGATTCCGCCGAGCGACACGACGTGGCTTCCGATGGCAATGGCGCAGGCGTCGAGGAGCCGTTTGGCGACGGCCCCGGCCGCGACCCGGGCGGCGGTTTCGCGGGCGCTGGCCCGTTCCAGGATGTCGCGAGCGTCTTGGCGGTCGTATTTGAGGACGCCGACCAAGTCGGCGTGGCCGGGCCTTGGCCGGGTGACTTGGCGGCGGCGAGGTTGGTCGGTGGCTTCGGGGGCCATGATGTCGGCCCAGTTGGCCCAATCCCGGTTCTCGATCAGCATGGCGATCGGGGAGCCGAGGGTGGTGCCGGCGCGGACGCCCGAGAGGAATTGGATTTGGTCGTGTTCGATCTTCATCCGGGCGCCGCGGCCGTAGCCCTGCATCCGGCGGGCGAGCTCGAGGTTGACCCAGGGTGCGTCGAGGGGGAGGCCGGCGGGGACGCCTTCGACGAGGGCGACGAGGGCTTTGCCGTGCGATTCCCCAGCGGTGGTGAAGCGGAAGTGCATGGGGGAAGGTAATCCCGCGCCAGGCGGAACCGGACCCCGCGGACCGCTACCGGGGCCGCTCATGGCGCCGACTTACTAGATTTGAATAGGTGCGAAGCAACGCCTGAGGGGGGGGCGCCAATGAACCCGCTTGAGCATTGGGCCGGCGCAATCCGCCCGATCTGGAACACCCATCGCACGATCATTCTCCGAGCCTCCGTTGCGCTCCTCAGCCTCTACGCCGCCCTCAAGCTCGGTACTGAGTTCTGGCGACTGCTCTTTGACATGAGCCCGACCGGCGCAATTGACTTGCGCATCCTCAACCACCAAACCCGGGCGTGGTTCGAGGGGCATTTGGTGTACACCGGATCAACCCTCACGCCCCATCCTCCCGCCACCTTCGTCATCCTCTATCCATTCCTCGGTTGGCTGGAGTTTGCTCAGGCGCGATGGGTGTGGGCGGCCACGACGGTGGTGATGCTTGGCGCGTTGACCGTTGTGCTAGTCCGGGCCAGTGGTGCTACCACACGGCTCGAGCGGGGGCTGGTGGCGGTGATGCTCCTGTCCATGAACGCGACGGGGGTGGACGTCGTGCCCGCGGCGGCGTACGTTGGAGTCGCAACCAGACTCCCACGCCTGAGGCAACAACCTTGGATTTCACGAACCAGCGTGTCCTGGTCACGGGGAGCAGCCGTGGTATCGGCCTTGCCATTGCCAAGGCATTTCTCGACGCGGGTGCTCGGGTCGCAATCAACGGCACCTCGAAACAGTCTGTGGCTGCGGCCATGGCAAGCCTGGCCGCTCCGGAACACACCGTCGCGGCGCCTGGAAACATCGGCACCGTTGCCGGTTGCGAGTCGGTGGTCGAGACGGCGATCACGGCGTTCGGGGGCCTCGACGTTTTGGTGAACAACGCTGGGGTCGGCGCGGGCCGGCCGATTGCGGCGTGTGACGAGGCGATGTGGGACGCGCACGCCGATGTCAATCTCAAGGGGTTGTTCTTCTGCTGTCGCGCCGCGATCCCCGCCTTGCGCCAGGCCAATGGGAATATCGTCAATATTGCGTCGGACGCCGGTTTGATGGGGGTGCCGGGCATTACCGTTTACTGCGGCACCAAGGGCGGCGTGGTGAACATGTCGCGGGCGATGGCATTGGAAATCGCCCCGGACGTGCGGGTCAATTGCGTCTGCCCGGGTTACGTCGACACCGACATGATTCGCAAGAGCAACAAGGCCAAGGCCGACCCCGCCGCGGCCTGGCAGAAGATGGTCGACTATGCCCCGCTCAAACGGATCGGGTCTCCTGAAGAGATCGCCCACGCGGTCCTCTACTTGGCGTCATCCCAAGCGCGGTTCATTACGGGCATCGCTCTCGCCATTGACGGCGGCACGACCGCCGGCCGTTAGCAACGCCGTTGCGCACACCCATTAGATGAGAAGAGGCCTGCTGCGATGACTATGGTATTCGGACTGGAAGCGATCAAGCGGTTGATCACGACCCCACCACTGATCCAGGCGATCGAAGACGGCTTCGTTCTCTACTCCGACGGCAAGGTCGTCGTGCCACCGGTTGGCTTTTTGCATTTTGATCAGCCCCCAGGCGATGTGCATATCAAATATGGCTACGTGCGAGGCGACGACATTTATGTCTTGAAAATGGCGTCTGGCTTCTATGACAACGCGAAGCTGGGTGTGCCGGTGACCGACGGCGTCATTCTGGTTTTCAGCCAGCAGACCGGGCACTTGAAGATGTTGCTCCATGATGAATGTTGGCTCACCGACATGCGCACCGCGGCGGCCGGTGCGGTTGCCGCCCGCTATCTGGCCCCCAAAAATGTCCGTCACATCGGCATCGTCGGCACCGGGGTGCAAGCGCGGATGCAACTCACGCTGTTGAGGACTGTGGTCGACTGTCGCAGCTGTTTTGTTTGGGGTCGAGACACAGCCAAAGTCCAGGCGATGATCGAGGACCTCAACGCCGACGCCTCGATTCAGGACTGGGGTCTTAAGATCAAAGCGGCGTCTGATATCGGGGAACTGGCGTCAGAGTGCCGGCTCATCGTGACCACGACGTCGGCCAGGGAGGCGCTGATTCGGGCGGACCAGGTCCAGGCGGGTACCCATATCACGGCCATGGGTTCGGATGACCACGGCAAGCAGGAATTGGAGGCCGCGCTGCTCGGGAAGGCGGATCGGGTGGTGGCAGACAGCATTGCCCAATGCGTCGATCACGGGGAGTGCTTTCATGCCGTGAAGCACGGCAGCATCCGAGCCGACTCAATTCTCGAATTGGGCAACGTCATCAAGAACCCGGCCCTGGGTCGAACCAACGACGAGCAGATTACAGTGGCAGACCTGACGGGTATTGCGATCCAGGATATTCAAATTGCCAAGATGGTTACCAGCGCTTACAGCAAGGGAGACTCACGTGGCGGTTGAACAGCGGGACCAGCTGGACGTACCGACACTGGTACAACAGGCGTACGAGAGGACCAAGGCCTATCTCTCGCCCACACCGCTCGAGTTTTCTGGTTACCTGAGCGACCAGATCGAAGCTGAGGTGTGGCTCAAGTTGGATTTGGTGCAGAAGACCGGCTCCTTCAAATATCGCGGGGCGATCAACAAGATTCTGTCACTCACGGAAGCGGAACTCGACCAGGGGGTCGTGTCGACCTCGACCGGCAACTACGCGCTCGCGGTCGCCGAGGCGATGCGCCAGCGGGGCCGCCGGGCCACGATCTACGTTGCCCGCGACATGGACGAGTCGCGCCTGAATATCCTAAGGTCCGCTGGCCTCGACTTGGTCATTTTTGGCGACCTTGCATGGGATGCTGAGGAAGAGGCCCGCCGGGTGGGCGAGGAGGAGGGCAAGATTTATGTGTCGCCCTACAACGATCCGCTGGTGGTGGGCGGTCAGGGTACCTGCGGCTACGAGATCTCGCAGCAACTTCCGGATCTGGACGCGGCCTTCTTTGCCTGCGGTTCGGGTGGGTTGCTGACCGGTTCGGCGGGTTGGCTCAAGTCCTACAACCCCAAGATCGAAGCCTATGGCGTGTCACCGGCGAACTCGCCAGTAATGCACGAGTCCATGCGAGCCAACAGGATCGTCAGGACCGAGATGTACCCGACCCTGGCGGACACCTGTGCAGGAAGTGTGGATCCAGATAGTATCACCCTGGAACTCTGCCAACGACACGTGGCTGAGATCGTACTGCTGTCTGAAAAGGAAATTGAAGCGTCGATCCGCCTGTTGTTCGAACACCATCGACTGGTGTCCGAAGGATCCGGCGCGTTGGGTGTCGGGGGTCTGCTCAAGCGGAAAGAGCGCTTCAAGGGGAAGAAAGTCGTCGCGGTGGTCTGTGGGCGGAACATCGACCTCGACGTGTTCAAGCGAATTGTCGCCTAACGATCTTTGATTAAATTCCCGGTCCTCTGGCCACGCCAATACAACGTCAGCCCGATGCCGATCAGGAACACGCAGCCGCCCGCCACCTTGACCAAGAACATCCGGGGATTGGGGTCGCTGGCGGGTGGCACCATCGAGAAGGTGATGCCCATCAAGGTCGTGGCAAACCCGACGGCGCCCGCCACCCGGCAGCCGAGCTTGCCAAGCCGTGACGAGGACGCGCTGGGATCCGACCGCGCGGCTCGTTCCCGCAAGACCGGATAGGCCGCGAAGATGTACAGCAAGGGCAGCAGCGAGAGGATAATGGTCATGTCGACCAGCACGACGAAGGCGTCGCGCACGGTTGCGCCTGACATCGCCGCCGCGAAGACCAGGGTAGCGGCAGAACTCTGGGTCAGCAGGGCGACGTAGGGCGAGCCGTGGCGGGGATGCAGTCGCGCGAGTGCCTTGGGCAGGTAGCGATCCACCCCCACCACGAATGGCAGGCGAGCGGTACCGGCCAGAAAGGCGCCGAAACTTCCGACGCTCGCCAGCGCCAGGAATCCCGCCGTCAGCGGCCCGAAGAACGGCAGACCGATCCGCTCGCCGATGGCGGCAAGAGCTTGCGGAATCCCGGCGATCACGTCGATGGTGGCGGTCGGCAACGCCACCAGCAGCGAAGCCGTGCCGGCCATGTAGATAATCGTGACGATGACCCCGGCGATCACCGCGGCCCGGCGCAGTTGCCGCGCCGGATCGCGGATCTCGCCACCCATGATCGGGCCGAGTTCGAGCCCCTGCAACGCGCCGGCGACAATCGCGAATGCCGCATAGGTCGACCGGGCGCCGAAATCAGGCATCAGACTGGCCGCCGTGAAGGGCGTCGCCGGGCCAAACCGATACCAGGCTACGGCACCCGCGCCGATCACTAAGGTGGCCACCGTCCACGCCGCCATTCCGCCAAGGTTCGGGAGCCACTTGCCCCGCTTGAGGCCGAGGATATTCAAGGCCGTGGCCGCCCACAACACGGTCAGACAGTAGACGCTGTTGTACCCGACGCTGGTCGAATAGGGCAGCCAGCGTTCGCCGCCGACCCGGAGGAACACCCCGGCGCTGAACAACAGGGCGGACGGGAAGAACACCACGTTGACCACCCAGTACGACCACCCGGCGACGAAGCCGTGGACGTCGCCAAAGCCGGCCTTGGCCCAGAGGTAGAGTCCGCCTTCGCCGGGGACGCGGGCACTCAGGTCGAGGACCGCGAAGGCCAGGGGGATGAAGAAGAACACCAAGCCCATGGCCCACAGCACCAAACTCGAGGGGCCGATTTGCGCCGCCGTCGACAACCAGCGCAGACTGACGATGGCGGCGATGTTGAGCAACACCAGATCCCCGGTGCCCAAGACCCGGTGCAGTTGGCTAGCGGCTTCGGGTTTGCTCACGCTGGTTCCATCGAAGAGTGGGCTAACAGACAGTGCAGGGGCCGGACCTACCCGCCGGATCGAATCGGAGTCTACCGAACAAGGAGGATCTTGGATACCCCGGTCGCGGCCCCTCGACCGCTCGCGCGTCGGGCGGTAGGTTGGCTGGATGACGGAAGCTCCAGTTCCTCGACCTGGAAGTCGGATCGACTTCAGGATGCTCTCGATCGGGAGCGTCGTCGCCTCCGTCTTGGTTGGATGCCGCGGCGACTCCAGTGCTATGGCCACGGGCGGCGGTGTGGACGCCGGCTTTCTCTCGGCCCTTGAGTGGCGTTTCGTGGGGCCGTACCGGGGAGGGCGCGTCCCTGCGGTGGCGGGCGATTCCAAGAACCCTTTGGTTTTCTACTTCGGGGCGGCTCACGGCGGCGTGTGGAAGACGACCGATGCCGGCGGGCATTGGCGAAACCTGTCGGACGGCTTCTTCAGGTTTCCTGCCGTGGGTGCCTTGGACGTGTCGCTCTCGGATCCCCAGGTGATCTTTGCGGGCACCGGTGAGGGGCTTCAGCGGCAGTTCATTTCGCCCGGCGACGGGGTCTACAAATCCACCGACGGAGGAGACACCTGGGCCAATGTGGGCCTTCGAGAAACCCGGCACATCGCCAGGATCCTGATTCATCCGACCAATCCCGATGTCGTGTACGTGGCGGCCATGGGGGACATGTTCGGCCCCAACCCGGAGCGGGGCGTTTATCGAACCATGAACGGAGGGAAGACCTGGGAACGGATCCTCAATCGGGGCGAGACCGCCGGCGCGGTGGATCTGTCGATCGATCAGAGGAACCCGAAGGTGATCATCGCCGCTCTGAACCACCATGTGACGTACCCGTGGGACGAGGAGAGTGGCGGACCCAGCACGGGCCTCTTCAAGACCACGGATGGCGGGGATAGCTGGACGGACATCACCCGCAATCCCGGGATGCCCAAGGGGTTGGTCGGGAAGATCGGCCTCTCGATCTCACCGGCGCGGTCGAGCCGGGTGTATGCGTTCATCGAGGCCGACCAGGGTGACGGCGGGATCTACCGGTCTGACGACGGCGGCTCCACCTGGCAGATGACCCATCACGACCCCGGCAAGATGGAGATCCCCAACTCCTACAACCACATCACCGCCGACCCCCGGGATCCCGACGTCGTCTACATCCAGCCGATCAGTGGTCTCCTCAAGTCCACGGACGCGGGCCGGACGTTCGAAGATCAACCGACGGAGAACTGGGACCATCATGCGTTGTGGATCGACCCCAACGACCCTCGCCGAATGATCGACGGAGGAGACGGCGGTGCGGCGGTGACGTTGAACGGAGGTGAGTCCTGGTCGAGCCTCAATAACCAACCCACCGCCGACCTGCTCAGTCTGGCCGTGGACGACCAAGCCCCCTATTGGGTCTACGGCGCTCAGAACGACAACAGTCACATTGCGATTCCTAGCCGCACCGACGATGAGTCGATCGGGTCGGAGCACTACCTGGTCATTCCGGCCGGCGAGGGCGGGCAGACCGCGGTGAAACCCGACGGCAGCGTCGTCTATGCGAATGACCGGACCAGGACGGTGCGTTTCAGCCGGAAAACCGGCCAGGCTCCGAGCATCAGCGTCTGGCCCGAAGTCGAGTTCGGAACCGCGCTCAAGGACGTGAAGTACCGTTTCTATTACTCGTTCCCGGTGCTGCTCTCGCCGCACGATCCCGGCGTGCTCTACACCGCCGCCCAGTACGTCTTTCGATCCACTGACGAAGGCCAGTCCTGGAAGCGGATCAGCGCCGACCTGACGCGAAACCGTCAGGACGTGATGGGCGCGCCGTCCGGAGGGCCGATCAGCTCCAATGCGTCGTCGCTCTTCCATGTGAGCGTCATCCGGACCCTTGCCGAGTCTCGTCTCCAAAGGGGCGAGCTCTGGGTGGGCACCGACGACAGCAACGTTCAGCTCTCGCAAGATGGGGGCGGCAATTGGCGGAACGTCTCTCCCCCGGATCTCCCGGAATGGACCACGATCACGGCCATAGAGGTTTCCCGCCACCAGCCGGGGACGGTCTATCTGTCCGGAGAACGGCACCGGGTGAGCGATCGGACGCCGTATTTCTACAAGACTACCGACTACGGCAACACCTGGCAGCGAATCACCAACGGGATTCGGGACCACGACTACTCGTGGGTCATCCGGGAGGACCCGGTCCGTCCGGGTCTCCTCTACGCGGGAACGGAAACCGGCGTGTACGTGTCCTTCAACGCTGGGAGCTCCTGGCAGTCCATGCAGCGCAACCTGCCGCCGGTGATGGTGATGCAGATGGTCGTGAAGGACAACGATTTGGTGCTGGCCACCCATGGGCGGGGCTTCTGGATTATGGACAACATCTCGGCCCTCCGCGGCATCACCCCCGAAGTTGCCTCGGCCCCGGTGCATTTGTTCAATGTCGTCCCCGCGCTTCGTCGGCTTCAGGGAGGGACCGGGACGGGACCCTCGGGCAGAGCGAGGAACCCGCCGAGCGGCGTGATGATCGAGTACTACCTGGCCGAGAAGCCCGCCGGTGACTTGGTGCTGACCCTCATGGACGCGGGCGGCACGATCATCCGGCAGTCCAGCCCCCCAGCCACGGCAGGCATGAACCGTTTCCTTTGGAACCTGCGATACCCGGGTACCGAGCTGCCCCCGGCCGCCGGGGCATTGAACGATTTCCAGAGCGTCGATCACTCGCCGCCCTTACCACCGGTGGCGCCTCCGGGACGGTACCTCGTCCGACTCTCGGTGGGCGGACAGACCCAGGAGCAGGCCTTCGAGATTCGGAAGGATCCGAGAGTCGAGGCCGGCGACGCCGATTTCAGAGCCCAGTTCGATCTCATGGTCAAGATCCGGGATCGGGTCCCTGTAGTGGCCGATGTCGTGATGCGAATCAGAGCGATCCGAGCGCAGGTCGAAGGACGTCGGGCCGCCGGGGCGGAGAGCGTTCTGGAGCAATTGAAGGACATCGAGGGTACGCTGATGATCTGGATGGGGTCCGAGTCCCACCCCATGATGTGGGGCCCCCCGGGGTTGATGGAGAAGTTCAGCACGCTCTCGCGGGCCGTCGGCGCCGCCGATGCCAGGCCCACCGCTTCGATGTACGCCCTCTTCGAGGACCTCTCGGCACGGTTGGAGGTCCAACGGAACCGGTTGAACACGCTCGTGAAGGACGCGGTTGAGCCTTTGCTGTCCCACTGAAGGAACTGGAGCCCTCATGTCACCGATCCGCCGATCCCGTCGACTTCCTTGGGCCGCTGCCGTGGCGTTCGCCGCGGGGGTACCGGGGGCCTTGCCGGCTCAGACCCCGGCCAACCCGGTGGCGACCTACTTCGCGACCCAGGTGGACCGGGAGGAAATGCTCCGGATCCCGATGCGCGACGGAAAGCGGCTCAACGGATCGGTCTTCTTTCCGAAGGATCGGCCCCGGCAGAACCTGCCCACGATTCTGACCTTCTATCCCTATCTCATCAACCCCGCCTCGGCAGAAAACCAGCGATTCCTGGAGAACGGCTACGCGCTGGCGTACGTCAACGTCCGAGGGCGGTACTTCTCCGAGGGCGTCTACACCTACTTGGGCGGGTCGGGCCCCGACTCGTACGACACGATCGACTGGCTCTCGAAGCAGCCGTGGTCCAACGGCCGGGTCGGGGCGTTAGGCTGCTCGTCGAGCGCTGAGGAACAGCACCGGATGAATGCGATGCACCATCCGGCCTTCGCGGCCGCGGTGCCGCGCGGGTCGGGGGCCGGCATCGGCCGGATCGGGCCCTACAACGAAATGGGCAACCACTATCGGGGCGGGGTGTTCCAGAACTTCTGGCTCTCCTGGTACCATGGGGCCGGGTACAAGTACAAACCGTCGTTTCCGCCGGAGCTCAGCCGGGAAGACATGCTCCGGATTGCCCGGTCGTGGAACCTCGAGCCCGAAACGATCCCCCGGGTCAGCTTCGACAGCGTCATCAATACCCTGCCGTTGAGCGCCATCCCCGGCCGAATCGGCTCGGCGCCGAGCGATCTCGACGCCTTCATGACCTGGCCGCTCAGCGATCCGCGCTGGAGCACCATCGAGTTCGGGTCCGAGGGCGACCGGAACGGAGCGCCGGCGCTCTATATCAACTCCTGGTATGACGTGTCGACCGGGCCGAATCTGGCGATGTTCGAGTATCAGACCCGCCACGCCGCGACCGAGGTGGCGCGGAACAACACCTTCATGATCATTGCCCCGACGACCCACTGCCAGATGGGGCGGGTCGAGAGCGAACATACCGTGATCGGCGAACGGGACATGGGCGATGCCCGGTTCGACTACACCGGTTTCCTGGTCCGTTGGTACGACCGCTGGCTCAAGGGCATCGACAACGGGATCGAGAAGGAGCCCCGGGTCCGGGCGTTCGACATGGGCGCCAAGGCATGGCGGACCTTCGATACCTGGCCCCCGCGAGAGGCCACCCGGCAGACCTATTTCCTCACCAGCGACGGCGGGGCCAACACCGCGGCCGGCAACGGGCGCCTGACGTTGACCCGCCCGAAGGCCACCGGCCTGGACCGATACACCTACGACCCGCGCCACCCCACACCGAGCCTCGGCGGGCAGGTCTGCTGCTTCAACGCCGCCGTGCCGGGGTCGTTCGACCAATCTCCGGTGCAGGCCCGGCCCGACGTGCTGGTCTACACTTCCCCGCCCCTCGCGGTACCGGTCAACGTGACCGGGCCCGTGACGGTGACGCTCTACCTGTCGTCCGACGTCAAAGACACCGACCTCATGGTCAAGCTGGTCGACGTCGACCCCGACGGGCGGGCGTACAATCTCGACGAGCAGGCGCTCCGGGTCCGGTGGCGGCAGGGCTACGACGCCCCGGTGTTCATGGAGGCGGGCCAGGTCTACAAGGTGGAAATCCCGCCGCTGGTGACCAGCAACACCTTCCAAGCCGGGCATCGGATCCGGGTGGCGATCGCGAGCAGCGCGTTCCCGGTCTACGAGCGGAACCTCAACACCGGCGGGTCCAACTACAACGAGAAAGATCCGGTGGTGGCGCATAACGTCATCCATCACGGCCCGGCTCATCCGTCGGCTGTGTTGCTCTCGGTGGTCCCGGTGACCAATGCAGTGGGGAAACGGTAGCCTGTGCCTCCTGGATTACCTCCGCGCTTTCCAGGCGGTTAGCAGCTTGGCCTCGGCCTCCATCTGCTGGGCCATCGACGCCGTCTCCGCCGCCAGCGGGGGTGGCTGCCGGAGTCCCGACCGCATCCCATTTCGCCGCTCCTCGGGCAGAGCGTTCCACCACTCGAGCGTCTCGCGGGCGGTCTCCTCGAACGGCCGGTAGGTTAGCCCCGCCGCCACCGACCGCGCGTTGCTGACCGTATGGACTTGCGCGTAGGCGCCGGTAGGCCCATTCCAGATCGGGAACTGCGCTTTCTGCTGCTCGAGCCACGCCGCGTCCACCCAGGTGAATGTCGCGGTGGAGGCGGTCACCGCCTTGAGCCGGTCGAGCACCTCGCTCATCGGCAACGGTTGGGCCGGCCCGACCGCGTTGAAGGTGCCCGTGGTGCGTTGCTCGATCAGGTGGACGACGAACCGGGCCAGGTCGCGGGCGTCGATGATCTCCATCGGGTAGGCGGGCTCTCCGGGCGCGAGTACCTCACCGCCGGCCGCGATCCGGACCGGCCAATAGGTCCAGCGGTCAGTGTTGTCTCCCGGGCCCACGATGTAGCCAGGCCTAACGATGATGGCGCCGGTCGGGAACGCCTCCTGGACCGCCTTCTCGCAGAGAACCTTGAGCGGCCCGTAGGTTTCCCCGGTGATTTCCTCGACGGTCGGGTCGGTGAGGGTGCCACCCGGGGCCTCCTCGGTGACGCCCGGCACGTCGAGCTTCGCGTAGGCCGAGACCGAAGAGATGAACAGGTACTGGGTGGCGGCGCCTTTGAGGAGGTTGGCCGAGTCGCGGACGTGTCGGGGGACGTAGCCGGAGGTGTCGATCACCGCGTCCCACTGATGACCCTTCAGCGCGTCGAGCTTGCCATCCCGGTCGCCGAGCAGGGTCTCGAGATCGGGAAACAGGTCGTCGTTGCTCTTGCCCCGATTGAACAGGGTGATGGTGTGGCCCCGTTCGCGGGCCCGGCGGACCATGTGGGGTCCGATGAATCCGGTACCGCCGAGGACCAGGATCCGGAGCGGTTTCTCACCCTTGGCGCAACCCTGGAGGCCGATCGCCAGGGCGCCCGCCGCGGCGGCACCGGTCTTGATGAAATCACGTCGGGTGTGGCGCATGGTGAAGACTCCGTCAGGGTGGAGGTGATTGCTCTGGGATCCGGATTCCGTTTGGGAACCCCTACGAAGGTACGGTAATATTATGGAGTCCGCAGGGTCCCGCAACAATGGGGGATTGTCCATGGAACGCGCAACCGCCCACGACTTCGATCAGGAGTTGCTGATCCTGTTCGACGCCTATGTTCACGGTGGCATCGACCGGCGGACCTTCCTCGACCGGGCCGCGAAGTTCGCGGTCGGCGGCGTCACGGCGGTCATGCTGCTCGAACAATTGAGCCCGAAGTTCGCGGCGGCCCAGGTGGTGAAGCCGGCCGACTCCCGGATCGAGCCGGAGTATTCTGGAGTACGACTCGCCCACGGGGTCCGGGAAAATGCGAGGGTACTTCGTCCGCCCCGCCGGCGCGGCTGGCCGGCGGCCGGGTGTCCTGGTGATTCACGAGAACCGCGGGCTCAACCCGCATATCGAGGACATTGGCCGGCGCCTGGCTCTCGACGGCTTCGTGGCGTTCGCGTGCGACGCCCTGTTTCCCCTGGGCGGGTACTCGGGTGACGAGGACAAGGCCCGGGAGGCCTTCCGCCAACTCGACCGAGCCAAGACCCGGGAAGATTTCGTCGCGGCAGCCGAGTTCCTGAAGGCCCGCCCGGAGTGCACGGGCCGGATCGGCGCGGTGGGCTTCTGCTATGGCGGCGGCATGGTGAACTACCTCGCCACTCGGCTCGGAACCGACCTCTTGGCCGGGGTCCCGTTCTACGGCTCTTCCCCGAACTTGGAGGACGTGCCGAAGATCCGGGCGCCCCTGATGGTGCAATCGGCGGAGGCGGATCCCCGGATCAACGAGAGCTGGCACGGGTTCAACAACGACACCACACCGCGATTCGACGCGGCGGCGGCGAAGCTGGCGTGGGAGCGAACGATCGCGTTCTTCAACCGGTACTTGGCGGCACCGTGACCGGCCCGGTGAAACCGACCGCAATGGTGTTCGTCGTCGCGAGCTACCTCCTCAGCTGGGTCTTTTGGATTCCGGCCGTTTTCGTGTATCGCGCGGACCTCCGGATCCCCGCCCTGGCCGCCAATTGGGTCGTGGCGGGGGTGATCATCGTCGTCTTCGGACCGCTCCACCTGAGTCGACGGGCCTCGGTGACGTGAAGCGGCCTGGCGTCACTGGACGGTCGGTCGTCGCGTGATGGACAAGATGATCGACCCGGCCAGGATCCCGACGATGACCGCGAGCGAAATCCCGATCGGCAGGTGATACCAGTGGCCCGCGATCATCTTGAGTCCGACAAACCCGAGGATCAACCCGACCCCCGGCTTGAGATAGACGAACTTGTCGAGCGCGTCGGCCAGGACGAAGAACAGCGCCCGGAGCCCCAGGATCGCGAACATGTTTGAGGTGTAGACGATGAAGGGATCCCGAGTGATCGCGAAGACCGCCGGAATGCTGTCGATCGCGAACACCAGATCGGTCCACTCGACGACGAACACGACCAGGAGCAGCGGCGTCGCCTGCCACCCGGCCCTGGATTTGACGAAGAACGAAGTGCCCTCGTACGCGCCGGACATCGGCACCAGCCGGCGGAACAGCCGGACCAGCGGGTTCTTCTCCGGCTCGATCCGTTGGTCGGAGGTCTGGAACATCTTGACCGCGGTGAGGACGAGGATCACCCCCATCACGACGAACAGCCACTCGAACCGCCCCAGGATCACCGTGCCGGCCACGACCATGATCGCCCGCAGGACCGCGGCGCCGAAGATGCCCCAGTTGAGGACCTTCGGACGCGCTTTGGCCGGAACCGCGAAGTACTGAAAGATCAAGATGAACACGAACAGATTGTCGACCGAGAGAGACAACTCGACCAGATACCCGGCGTAATACTCGAGCGCCGTGGTCGGGCCGCGGGCCCACCACACAAACCCGCCGAAGCTGAGCGCCGTGGCGATCACCACGGCGCTCCATCGGGTTGCTTCCTGGATCGAAAGGGCGGCGGCGCGGCGCTTGAAGAGGACGACGTCGGCCGCGATCAGGAGGGCCGACACCAACGCGAAGACGATCCAGCCAATGCTGTCGGTCGACATCAGGTACCGGCCATCCGAAAAGGTGTGCCACAAAAAAGCGAGACCTCGTCACCCGACGGTCTCGCTGGACAGGCTGATCCGGCCGGGCCGACTCAACTATGGGGACCATTTTAGTCGGACTTGTCCAGTGCGTCAACGCCGGGGGCCAGCGACAGCGACCAGGATTCTGGCCGTCCGAGCGACGACACGGCCTCGCGGACCCCCTCGCGTTATCTTGGGTCGAACCTATCCGGGAGCCCCCTTCATGATCCGCCGCTTCCTTCCGTCGGCGCTGGCCGCCGTCGGATTCGTCACGCCGGTTGCCGCCCAAGACAAGCCCGCCGACAAACCGGCTGACAAGACCTGGGACGTGACCCTGGCCCGGGGAAAGACCCGCGAGATCGACTTCACCACCTCCGAGGGCACCTGGATGACGGTGGATGCGAGTCTCGACGGGTCCTGGATCGTCTTCGATCTGCTCGGCCACGTCTACCGGATGCCGGCCACGGGTGGAGAGGCCACCGTCCTCACCCAGAACACCGGCGTCGCGGTCAATTACCAGCCTCGGCTCTCGCCGGACGGTTCGTTGATTGCCTTCATCAGCGACCGGAAGGGCCAGAACAATCTCTGGGTCATGAACGCCGACGGCTCGAACCCGCGGGCGATCTACACCGACCCCGCGGCCCAGGCAGCGCAACCCGCGTGGTCGCCGGACGGGCAGTACCTCTACGTCCAGCGGCCCGGATCACAGAGCAGCCCCGGCGGGATCTGGATGTACCACAAGGACGGCGGCGCGGGCGTCGAAATCCTCTCGGCCAAAGCCCAATCGGGCGCCTCGTGGCCGGCGCCGTCGGCCGACGGACGCTTCCTCTATTTCCAAGTCTTCACCGGCGCCGGGATGGGCGAGTATCCCGGGCGCGCCGACTTCCTTTCCGGCGCGGCCCAGGTCCGGCGGCTCGACCTTCGGACCGGCGAGATCGCCGCGATCTCGTCCGGCGAGCAGAACCAGCAAGTCCAATCCTCGAGCGGTGGGATGGCGGCGCCCGAGGTCTCGCCGGACGGGAAGTGGCTGGCCTTTGCCCGCCGGATTCCCGATGGAACGATCTCGTGGAAGGGCCACACGTTTGGTCCCCGGACCGCGCTCTGGCTCCGGAACCTCGCCAACGGCCAGGAGCGACTGCTCGTCGATCCGATCGAACTCGACATGGTGGAGACCTTCAAGGTCACCCGCCCGCTCCCGGGATACTCGTGGTCCCGCGACGGGAAGACCATCACCATCGCCCAGGGCGGCAAGTTAATCCGCGTGGATGTCGCGAGCGGCGGCGTCACCCCGATTCCCTTTACCGCCAAGGTTCACCGAACCATCTCCGAGCAGGCCAATACCCAAGGCCGGCTCACCGACGACCCGTTCACCGTCAAGTTCGCCCGGTGGCAGACCGCGGCGCCTGACGGCAAGACGCTGGCGTTCCAGGCGTTAGGCAGACTCTGGACCATGGCGCTCCCGAACGGCACGCCTAAGCGGGTGACCGCCGAGGGCTTCGGGCCGTTCGAGTACGCTCCGGCGTGGTCGCCGGACGGGCAATGGATCGCCTTTACCAGCTGGGACGATGCGGTGGGCGGCCACCTCTGGAAGATCCGGGCGGCGGGGGGCGCCCCCGAGCAGCTCACCCGGGCGGCCGGCGAGTACGTCCACCCGGCGTGGAGCCCCGACGGCCGGGAGATCGTCGTGGCGCAGGGCGCCGGCGAAACCGGCCACGGCCGGGGACTCCTCTGGAACCCCTGGTTCGATCTGGTGCGGGTTCCGGCGGCCGGCGGCGACGCGACCCCGGTCGTCCGGGTTACGCTTACACCCGACGGCTCCGGCGGCGCGGCGTTCAACGCCATCCGCTCGCAGATCGTCCGGCCGACGTGGCTGCCTAACGGTCGGATCTACTATCCCCACACCGGCACCGGCGAGACCACTCTCTACTCGATCCGCCCCGACGGCCTCGACCGCCGAGCCCACCTCACCTTTCCCTACGCCGATGAGGCCTCGCCGTCGCCGGACGCCCGGTGGGTGACGTTTCAGGAATCGGACAACGTCTACGTCACCCCACTCCCCTCGGGAACCGGCGGCACCCCGGTCAAGATCGACCACAACCGCTCGAATCTGCCCGTCACCAAGCTCAGCACCACCGGTGGCCTGTTTCCGCGCTGGCGGGACGCGGGCACGGTCGAATTCGGGAGCGGGAACCGGTACTACGCCTGGCATCAGGCCACCCAGAAGACCGACACCGTCGCCATCGTCCTCGCTGCGAAGCGCGACGTCCCGCCGGGCACCGTGGCGTTTACCGGCGCGCGGATCGTGACCCTCGCCGGCCGCAAGGTGGTCAACGGAACCCTGGTGGTGACCGGGAGCCGGATTACCTGCGTCGGCTCGTGCCCGATTCCGAAGGGCGCCCGGGTGATCAGCGCGAGCGGCAAGACCATCATTCCCGGCTTCATCGACGTTCACTCGCACAACTACCGCGAGCACCGGGGCATCATCCCGCAACACAACTACGAAGGCGCGGTATTCCTGGCGTACGGCATCACCAGCACGATGGACCCCTCGATGTGGTCGCAGAACCTGTTCCCCACCGGCGAGATGGTGGACGCCGGCGTGATCGTCGGTCCCCGGGTCTTCACCACCGGCGATCCGCTCTACGCCGGCGACGGACTCCGCCAGGAAGACTTCACTAGCTACGAGGCCGCCGAGGCCGGGATTCGGAAACTCCAGAACTGGGGCGCCGTGTCCCTCAAGCAGTACATGCAGCCCCGCCGCGAGCAGCGGCAGTGGGTGTCGGACATCGCCCGGAAGGTGGGGATCCAGGTCACCTCCGAAAATGACGACCTCGAATACACGCTCGGCTTGATCATGGACGGGCAGACCGGCTTCGAGCATCCGCTGAGCTACCTCCCGCTCTACGGCGACGCCACCACCTTTCTCGGCAAAGCGCGGGCAACCTACTCCCCGACCTTCATGGTGGGCGGCGCCGGGCCCTGGAACGAGGAGTATTGGTACTCGCAGAGTGAGACGTGGAAGGACCCGAAACTCCGCCGCTGGATGCCCTGGCGGCAACAGATTCCCCAGTCCCGCCGCCGGATGCTCCGGCCGGCAACCGATTACAGCTACCCGTTCATTGCCCAGTCGCTCAAGGATCTGATCGCGGCCGGCGGCTATGGCGCGATCGGGGCTCACGGCCAGCATAACGGTCCCGGCTCCCACTGGGAGGTCTGGATGGCGGCGTCCGCGCTCGGTCCGATGGGCGCGCTCGAGATCGCGAGCCCGCACGCGGCCCGGTTCATCGGCCGGGAGCAGGATCTCGGCACCCTCGAGCCCGGCAAGCTCGCCGACTTCATGGTGCTGAACAGCAATCCGCTCGAGAACATCCGGAACACCCTGGACATCCAGTATGTGACCAAGGGCGGTGTGGTGTACTTGAGCGACACGCTGGATGAAGTGTGGCCGCAGCAACGGAAGTACGGAAATTACTTCTGGGTCAATCCGGACGCGCTCAAGGCCGACGACCGGCCGCTCCACTGACGGCGGCATTCGCTCGACACCTGCCACGGGGATGGGTCTCATGAGACATGCTATCCATCCCCAGCCGAACCCGGTCCCGGCACCGGACGCCGGGTGGGTCGGCTGAGGCGGGCGGTCCCGGCGTCGGGATCCGTGGGCACGCGACCACCCCGAGCCTGGGCCTAGGGGCGGGGCTGACCCGCCGTCGGGGGGGGCCGCTCCGTTCGGGACGAGTGCGCGATGGCCGCGGCGAAGGCGATGGGGTTTCTAGGCTACATTGCCGCTGCACCCTCCGACCTTGGCACATTTTCGGTCGAGCGGCACCAGCTTGAGCTTGAGCAACTGGGTGTTGACCGCGTTCAGGTCCTTGGCCCAGACCTCCTCGAGACGGTCGGTATACCCTTTCAACTCGGTACTCAAGATCTTGAAGATCTCCGGCATGTTGGTCGTCGGGCGCCCGTCGCCCCGCTCGGCCATCGACATCAGATTCGCGAGCCGGTTGTTGACCTTGATCGGAAAATTGAGCGGATCTTGGCCGCTTCGGTTCCGAACCTGGTAGATCTGTTCCTCCACCACCGAGGCGTTGGCCGTAAGCGTGGCACCGAGGGCCTTGAGCGTTGGGTCATCGGACTTCTTGAGCCGGGCCTCGAGCTGGGCTTTGATCCGGCGAATCGCAACCACCGCATCGTTGGCCTCGGTCACCTTGTCACGAACCCGTTTCGAGAACGCGTACTGGGCCCGGAGGTCCGCGTCGGTCACGTCGGTGATCCGGGGATTTCTAGTCACGACGATGGGCGCCGACACGGTTCGGTCATCAGCCGTTAGACGGGCCAGGTATCGGCCGGGCGGCACCGCCGGGCCACTAGTCCCCGCACCCCAGAGAATCATGCCCGGAAAGGTGGTGGCACCTTGAGTCCGAAGGTCCCAACTGAGGGATCGTAAACCGGCCTCATTGGGAAGGGTCGGGCCGGATCGCGACGCCGGGAATCCGCTCGACCCCGCGCCTCCGGCGGCGGCCAAAGAGTCACGAACGGCCTTCGGCGTGGTATCAGGCTCGAAGGTCCGTAACACGGCGCCGGCGGAATCGAGGATCTCGAGCTTGGCGGTTTTCGGGGTCTGCTTGAGCCACCAGCTGAGCGTCACATTAGACGCCGATCGAACCGCGACCGGTGGCTTGAAGAAGGTTGCTTCGGCGGCCGCATAGTTCGCCGTCACGGCCCGGAGCGGGGCCACATTGTCGAGGACCCAAAATCCCCGCCCGTGCGTGGCGATCACCAGTTCATTGCCCTCCACGACGAGATCAGCCACCGGCACATCGGGTAAGTTGCCGTTGAGGGACTGCCACGTCGCTCCGTCATCGTACGTGACATACACCCCGTGCTGGGTCGCGGCGTAGAGCAACCCTCGGCGGGTGGGGTCTTCCCGGACCGCGTGGACGTAGGCATCGACTCGAATGCCGGCGACGATCTTCGTCCAGGTCTTGCCATAGTCCTCGGTCTTGAAGATGTAGGGCGCCAGGTCGTTCAAGAGTGGCCGGCGGACGGAGACATAGGCCGCCCCGGAATTGAACGCCGAGGCATCGATCTGGCTCACCCGGCCGAAGTCGGGCATTCCAGGCGGAGTGACGTTGGTCCAGGTCTTTCCACCATCGCGGGTCAGGTGCACGAGACCGTCGTCGGAGCCGGTCCAAATCACCTTGAGATCGCGTTTCCCGGGTGCGATGGAAAAGATCGTCGCATACACTTCCGGCCCATTCATGTCACCGGTAATAGGGCCACCGGACTTTTCCAGTGTTTCCGGCGCGTGGCGCGTTAGGTCGCCGCTCAGCGCCGCCCAGGTCTTGCCGCCGTCGGCCGTGGCCCACAACCGCTGCGACGACACGTACAGGGTCTTCCGGTCCACCGGCGAGAAGATGATCGGGAAGGTCCATTGCCAACGTTCCTTGATGTCCTTCGCGGGTTCACCGGAGTAAAACCAGGGATACGGGTTCACCTCTCGGGACGTACCCAATCGCCGATTGTACTTGTCGACATAGGCGCCGTTGTTGGTACCGGAGTAGAACAGGTCGGGATCTCGCGGATCAGGCGCGATGTAGCCGGGTTCGCCTCCGCCGGCCTCGTACGCCACCGCCATCCCGCCCGCCGTGATGTCTTTGGTCGAGTCAGCTCCGAGATCTCGACGCCCTCCGCCGAAGGCACCGAGGTTCCAGTCGAACGGAACGCATAACGTACTGTTGTCCTGCTGCGAACCACAGACGTGGTATGGCAGATGCTTGGTGGTGATGGCATGGTAGAACTGTTCAGTGGGAAAGTCCTGGGCGGTCCACGTCTTCCCAATGTTCGTCGACACCGCGCCGCCGCCGTCGTTGGCCACGACGAGGTGAGACGGCTGATCGGGATCGATCCAGAGATCGTGGAAATCGCCGTGGGTGCCGTCGCCGATGCTTTTGGTGGTCTTGCCGCCATCGGTGGACCGGAACAAGGAGGTGTTTTGGAGGTAGACCACATCGACGTTCCGCGGATCGGCGAAAACATGGGTGTAGTAGAAGGCCCGCTGCCGAATCGCCCGATTGTCGTTGATCTTGGCCCAGGTGGCGCCGGCATCCTCGCTCCGGAACAACCCGCCACTGTCATGCTCGACGAGAGCATAGACCCGGCGCGAATCGGCTCCCGACACCGCCACGCCGATCCGGCCGACCAACCCAACCGCCGGCAAACCAGCGTTCCGGGTGACTTCCGTCCACGTCTCGCCACCGTCGATGCTCTTGAACAGGCCACTCCCCGGGCCCCCGCTCGACATTTGATACTCTTTCCGGTAGGCCTGCCACAGGGACGCGTAGATGATGTTCGGGTCGTTCCGGTCGATCGTGACGTCGATCGCGGCGGTCTGATCGTCCCGAAACAAGACTCGGCGCCAGGACTTCCCGCCGTCGGTGGACTTGTACACCCCGCGCTCCGGGCTCGCCACGCTGTACTTACCGAACGCCGCGACGTACACGATATCGGGATTGGTCGGGTGGATCCGGATCTTCGCAATGCCGTGCGACTCCCGGAAACCGAGATGCGCCCAGGTCTTGCCGGCGTCGGTGCTCTTGTAGACCCCGTCACCCGGCATGATGTTGCCGCGAATGCAGGTCTCGCCCATGCCAATGAAGACGATGTCGGGATTCGATTCACTGACCGCGACCGCGCCGACTGAGGCGCTGGTCAGCTGGCCGTCCGTGACTGGAGCCCAACTGTCTCCGCCATCAACGGTTTTCCATAGCCCCCCGCCAACGGCCCCGAAGTAGGCCTCGGCGGGGCGGCCGCGGACCCCAGTGGCCGCAATTGAACGGCCGCCCCGGTCAGGGCCGATGTTCCGCCATCGATAGCCGGCCAAGAAGGTCGAGTCGAGGGTCACTGGTTGGGCCGCCAGCGGGACGACCGTGCCCAGCAGGACGGATAGCACGAGGAGGAGTCGCGAATTGGTCATGATCGGATTGGATTGAGGAGACGGCAGGCCTTCGGGGACCACCCGGAACCTAGCCACTGAGATCGGGACCCGCTACCAGGAGTTCACCTCGCGGTAGCTCCAAGACTGAACTCGCATCGTGCTTGGATGCCCATCAAGCCGGGGTCCAGTCGATCGAGCACCTCACTCAGATGGACGACAACGCGTTCGATCTGATGGCGGCCAAGGGCGTCGCCATCGTTCCCGGGCCTTCGTGATGGGGCCGAAGACCGGTGACAGCACCACGCGCGTTGTGCTCGACTTCCGCCAGACCCAGCTCCTCCATCAGCGGCGGAACGGACATCCCGAAGCGACCGCGCAGACCCTTCTGCCGGCCGGGTACTCCCATCGGGGCGTGGCGGTCATTCCGCCGGACGACTACCTCGCCGCCTGGGAAGAGGGACGAAGGACCCCGAGCACATCTACTATCGCTTCATCCCGCGTTCCAGGGGACGTTAGGCCCGGCTCGGCGCTGCGGGGCGACGATGTGGTGATTGGGCCCGACCCGGATTACTCCTGCCCCTCCGATCGACCTGATCTATCCCGTCGGCGGCCGGCCGCCATTCGAGGGCCGTCGGGCGGCCCGAGGCCATCACTCGACAGCCGCCACTCGGACGGGTATCATCAACCATGCAATCCCCCCAGAGATCCATTCACCGTCCTGTCTTTCTGCGCACCGCAGCGGTCACGTTCGGCCTGCTTCTCGCCGCCAGCTTGCTCCCGGCGGAGGCCGCGCGCCAGCAACCGTCCACCACTTACGCGAAGGCCCCGCTGCTTCCCGACCTGACCGGCAAGGTGGTTCTGGTCACCGGCTCGACCGACGGTCTCGGCCGTGACGTGGCGCGCCGGATTGCCGCCGCTGGCGCCCACGTGCTGGTTACCGGACGCAGCGTCGCCCGCGGGGACTCGCTCGTCGCCGAAATCGCCAAGAGCGGCAAGGGGAGCGCCAGGTTCTATCGCGCCGACCTCGCCTCCCTCGCCGAGGTCCGGCGCCTCGCCGACGCCGTGATCCACGACACCAAACGCCTCGACATCCTCATCAACAACGCCGGGGTCGGATTCATCTTCGATACCACCAGGAAGTTCAGCGCCGAAGGCTACGAGATGCACTTCGCGGTGAACTACCTGGCCCACTATCTCTTGACGAAGCGGCTGCTCCCGCTGATCGCCGCGAGCGCCCCAGCCCGGATCATCAACGTCTCGTCGGGGTCACAGGAGCCGATCAACTTCGCCGATGTGATGATGACGAAGGGCTACGTCGGGGGGCGCGGATATGCCCAGAGCAAGCTCGCCCAGGTGATGATGACGATCGACATGGCGCCCGCGCTCGAGAAACAGGGCATCCTGACCTACTCGCTCCACCCGGCCACCACGATGGGCACCACGATGGCGCTTGCCCTCAAGGTCACCCCGCGTTCGACCATCGCGGAAGGGGTCGAGTCGGTGATCTATGCCATGACCACCGCCGAACCGACGGGAACTTTCTTCAATCAGCTCAAGCCGTGGAAGGCACAGGCGCAGGCCTACGACGCCGAGGCCCGGGAGAAACTTCGGGCGCTGAGCGAGCAGCTGATCGGCAAGAAGTAGGATGCGAACCTGATCGTGACGCAGGTCGTCGATGGCACCAAAGGCATTCACGCCATGATGCCGAAAACGATCTTCAAACGATAAGGGGCAGCGCGAGCCCTCGGCGCGAATGCGGGGATCATCGCCCCGGTGTCTGGTGTGTTGCTCGCCGCAATCGGCGGCGGCCTGATGCTCCGGCAGCGGCGTTCCCAGCAATGATCTGATCGCATTCGAAGCCGGGGCAGGAACCGCTGCTATGGTGGCCTAACGTCTCGTGAGCACGTACCCGAAACCCGCCAGCACTTGCATCCGGCCACTCTCATCGGGCTCGGCGAACCGGATTCGCTCGAGGTAGGTGCCCGGCTTGCCCTTGAACTCGTCGTTCCCGATGAACTCCAGCTCGAGCAGCGGCCGCTCGGCGGTGACCGTGTTCTCGTACACCAGCGTCTTGATGGTGACCGCCGCGGCCAGCCCACCCTCGCGGGCAACCACCCGGAACCGGAGCATCACGCTCTCATACACCCCGAGGTACGGTGCCGGATCGACCGCCGGCAGAGCCGGCGGCTCCGGCCGCTGCTGGGACCGGCCGGTCCAGACCTCGAGCAGCGGTTCGATGAGCGACGGGCCGAGGGCCATGTGCTTGTCGCAATTGGTGAGCAAGGCAACGACCCGGCCCGTGGCCTGGTGGGCATAGAGGACCGAGCTCACGCCAGGACCGCCGCCGCCGTGATGGACCAGGCCGCCGGGCAACAGCATCCAGCCCAGGCCCCAGTGGTAATCGGCCGGCAGAATCATCGCCTTGGTCGGCCGCATCATCCGCTCGGCCGACTCGCGGGACAGGATCCGGCCGCCGCCCGGACCAACGCCGCCGTTCACCATGGCGCGCCCAAAGGTCACCAGGTCGGCCGCGGACATCATCAGGGTCGCGCCGGCCGGCGCCATGCTGAGCGGGACGAACGGCCGGGTCGCCTGGACCATGGTTCCTGTCGCGGGGTCGGCAAGGTCACCGACGCTCACGCGAAACCGGGGAAGGTCGGTGAGGTCCGCGAGTGCGTGACGCATTTCGAGCGGCTCGAAGATCCGTTCCTTGACCAGCGTATACCAACTCTTGCCCCGGATCTTCTGCGCCAGGCAGCCCGCCACCACGACCGCCATGTTGCAATAGGACGGCCCCCCGCCGGGCGGATGTAGCTGGTCCAAGTCGGCGCATCGGGCCAGTGCGTCGACCAGGCGCTCCTGGTCGGGGCCGAAGTCCGGCAGAAAAACCCCATCGATGCCGCTGGTGTGATTGAGCAGCATCCCGCAGGTGATCCGGGCGCGCGCGGCCTCGTCCCGAATCCGAAACTCGGGAAGGTGCTCGATCACCGGATCGTCCAATGAGATCAACCCGTCGTCCACTAGCTGCATCACCAGAACCGCGTTGAAGATCTTGGTGATCGAGCCGATGTGCATCACCGTGTCGGCGGTGACGGGGTCGCCGGTGACGCTGTTGCGGACGCCCGCCACCGCGGTGGCCAGGGCCGCGCCGTCCCATATCGCCATCGATGCGCCGGTGATACCGGCGGCGGCCCGGGCCGCCTCGAGAATTGGATCGGTGATCGGCATGGTCATCGCGGGCCGACGAGCCGACCGCCCTTGATCACTTGGACGATATCTCGGAGGTGACGGATGTCCCGCGTGGGATCGCTGCCAAGGACGACCAGATCAGCGAGCTTGCCTGCCTCGACCGTCCCGAGCGTGCTCTCCAAGCCGAGCACCCTCGCGCCGTTCCGCGTCGCGGCCGTGAGCGCCTCGAGCGGAGTGAGACCCACGTC